>CAYZQU010000084.1:0-7778 GCA_964480645.1 uncultured Ruminococcus sp.
CAGCGAACGCGGACGTAAGTCCGCGTGGTTTTGAATTTGCTTTTAAGATAAGGAGTAAAGATGTTTCGACTTGCCAAATACTTGAAAGAATTCAAGCTGAATGTTATTATAGGTCCGCTGTGTAAGCTGACTGAGGCGGTGTTCGAGCTGATTGTGCCGTTGGTTATGGCGCAAATTATAGATGTGGGAATCGCGAATGGAGATTCCGCGTATATTTGGAAACACGGTCTGATTCTCGTGGGACTGGCTGTTGTAGGACTGTGCTGCGCTCTGGTTTGCCAATATATGGCAAGCGTGGCTTCCCAAGGCGTGGGAACGCGTCTGCGTTCGGATTTATACAAGCACATCAACTCGCTTTCGCATAAGGAACTTGACCGACTGGGCACTTCTGCACCTATTACACGAATCACCAATGATGTGAATAATGTGCAAAACACGGTCGCTATGCTGATTCGGTTGGTGGTGCGCGCGCCGTTTCTGGTTATCGGCGCGACGATTATGAGCTTCACGATTTCTCCGCGGTTGTCACTGATTTTCCTCGGAGCAATGGCGGCAATTGTTCTTGTGATGTATCCAATAATGAAAGTTACCGTAAAACTCTATAAAAAGCAACAGAAATCACTGGACGGAATCTCGCGTATCACGGGCGAGAATCTCTCGGGAGTCCGCGTGGTACGGGCGTTCTCGCGACAGGACTACGAGAAACAGCGTTTTGACGAAACTGCCGAGGAATTCAAAAGGTACGCGGTAAAGGCGGGTCGAATCAACGCGCTTCTGAATCCCGCGATTTTCATTGCCGTAAACGTCGCGTATCTGCTTATTGTGTATTTCGGCGCGGATTTCACCAATCTCGGAATTGACGGAATGACAAACGGAAAAGTTATCGCGCTTGTAAACTATATGACGCAGATTTCCCTCGCACTGGTCGTGGTGGCAAATCTCGTGAGCATTTTCACCAAGACCGTAGCAAGCGCGGCGCGAATCAATGAGATTTTCGATATGTCGCCGTCCGTGGTGGGCGCGGAAAGTTCCCCGAAACAGGACAAAAACGCTCCCGCGATTGAGTTTGACAATGCGGACTTTTCATACATTGATGGCGAACCCGCAATTGAAGGGATTTCATTTGCGCTTGAACGTGGAGAAACGCTCGGAATCATCGGTGGCACGGGTTCAGGAAAATCTACGCTTGCTTCTCTTATGTGCCGTTTCTATGATGTTGGGAACGGCGCGGTGAAAATCAACGGAGTGAATGTCCGCGATTATCCAACTTCCGAATTGCGGAAAATCATCGGAATCGTACCTCAGAAAGCGGAGCTGCTAAGCGGCTCGTTACGCGAAAATATGTCTTTGGGAAATCCCGATGTGACGGACGAGCGGATTTACAAGGCTCTGGAAATCGCTCAGGCGAAAGATTTCACCGACAAGCTTGACGGCGGCTTAGACGCGCGTGTTCAGGAGGGCGGCAAAAACTTCTCGGGTGGTCAAAAACAGCGGCTGACTATTGCGCGCGCGTTGGCGCAAAATCCCGATATATTGATTCTGGACGACAGCTCCTCGGCGTTGGACTATGCCACGGACGCGGCTCTGCGAAAGGCTCTGCGTGCGCTCCCGACAACGTGTGTCATCATCTCGCAAAGGGCGAATTCAATAATGCACGCAAACAAGATAATCGTTATGGACGACGGAAAATCGGTCGGTATAGGCACTCACGCGGAACTGCTCCGCACCTGTGATGTATATCACGAAATCTGCGCGACGCAATACTCCGAGGAGGAACTTCACGAACAGGAGGCGATGAGCAATGAACAATCGGATAGATAACCGAATGAACAAAAAAAACGCCCTTGGGCGTATCCTGAGATATATGAAGGGACAGATTCCGATGGTAATCGGCGCGATTCTCTGCGCGGCGGGGAGTGTCCTGCTATCGCTGTATACCACGGTGCTTATCGGTCGCGCGATTGACTGTATCGGCGAAACGTTGGACTATGAGCGAATGATTCCGATTCTGATTACCATTGCGGTGATTATCCCGATTGTGGCGATTCTGCAATGGCTGATGTATTTCCTTACGAACAAAATCACGCACACCACCGTCAAAAACCTCCGCACGGACGTGTTCAATCACCTGCAAAAGCTTCCGCTGGCGTTCATTGACGCGAACTCTCACGGCGATATAATCAGCCGCGTGGTAAACGATGTGGACGCTGTCTCGGACGGCTTACTGCAAGGGTTTCAGCAGTTTTTCACGGGAATCGTCACGATTATCGGCACGCTGATGTTTATGATTTCGCTGAACTGGCAGATTGCGTTGGTTGTGGTATGTATCACGCCGCTTTCGTTTGCGGTGGCGGCTGTGATTTCGCGGCTGTGCTTCAGAAAATTCAAGGAGCAGTCCATTATTAAAGGCGAGTTGACTGGCTATATCAACGAGCATATCGGCAGTCAGCGTCTGGTAAAGGCGTTTGGATTCGAGAAAACGGCAGAATTGCAATTCAATGAAATCAATGAACGACTGAATGTCTGCGGAAAAATGGCTCAATTCTATTCGGCACTTACAAATCCCTGCACACGGTTTGTAAACTCGCTTGTGTACGCGGGGGTGGGCGTATTCGGAGCACTCTCTGCGGCAAAGGCGGTTTCGGGCGGCTTTTCCGTCGGGGATTTAAGCTGTTTTTTACAGTACGCAAACCAGTACACCAAGCCGTTTAACGAGATTTCGGGCGTAATCACCGAGCTTCAGAACGCTCTTGCTTCGGCGGCGCGGATTTTTAACCTGATTGACGAACCAGAGGAAATCCCCGATACGGAAAATTCTTCTCCCTCGAAATGTGACGGGCGCGTGGAAATATCCAATGTGGACTTCTCATACGTTCCCGAAAAGCCGCTTATCGAGAACCTGAACCTGTCCGTCAAAAGCGGACAGCATATCGCTATCGTCGGTCCGACTGGCTGCGGAAAAACCACTCTCATCAACCTGTTAATGCGGTTCTATGACGTTACAAGCGGCGAGATACGCGTTTCGGGCAAACCGATTAAGTCCATCACGCGCAACAGCCTGCGCAAAAGCTTCGGAATCGTGCTTCAGGAGACGTGGGTATTCGAGGGCACTGTCCGCGAGAACATCAGCTACGGCAAGCCCGACGCTGCTCTAGATGAGATAATCGCCGCCGCCAAATCCGCTCACGCTCACAGCTTCATCAAGCGGCTTCCGCAAGGATATGACACGGTTATCACCAACAGCGCGGAGTTGTCCCAAGGTCAGCGGCAATTGCTTTCAATTGCGAGGGTAATGCTGACTCTCCCGCCAATGCTGATTCTGGACGAGGCAACCTCCTCGATTGATACGCGCACCGAAATGAAAATTCAGAGCGCGTTCGACAAGCTGATGGAGGGACGCACTAGCTTTGTTGTTGCGCATAGGCTCTCCACGATTCGAGAGGCGGACTGCATTCTCGTGATGAAGTCGGGGCATATTGTCGAACAGGGCACGCACGCGGAATTAATGCGAAACAACGGTTTCTACGCGGAGCTGATACGCTCACGGCAGGAGGGGTAATACTAATTTATAATCGAGCAAAAAAACTTGACAAAATATTTATTTGGGTGTATACTGTAAGTGGGGAGGTGGTATTATGACCGCAAAAATTATCCGAAACGGCAACAATCAGACGGTAAGTCTTCCCGAGGAGTTCCACTTTGACTGCGACGAAGTTGTTATCGAAAGGCAAGGAGATAAGGTGGTACTATATGCCGAGAAACCATCGTTCATACGCTTTCTTGATAACGGCGGCTTCACGGACGATATGGTGAAAGCTATTATGGAAGCGCGAGAGAATGACGTTTTACAGGAAAGAGAAGAACTATGAAGTTTATGCTTGACACAAATATGTGTGTTTACGCGCAGAAGAGAATTCCCTCTGTTGTCAAAAATATGTGCGTTTATACACATGTCGAACTGGTAATTTCGGCAATTACTCTCGCCGAATTGGAGTATGGAATCGAGAAATCGGAGGCTCAAGCTAAAAACCTCAAATCTTTGCACATATTGTTGGAAAACATAGATGTGATACCGTTTGAAAGCGCGGCGGCACATCATTACGGAGAAATTCGCGCGTATCTTTGCACGAACGGTACTCCGATTGGAACAATGGATATGCTGATTGCGGCTCATGCGAGGTCTTTGGGGCTTACGGTGGTTACCAACAACGTTAGGGAATTTGAACGTGTTCCCGGCTTGAAAATCGAAAACTGGATAGAATAAAATCCCCTGATTTTTCGGGGGATTGTTCATATTTCTGTTCCTATGTAATGCGAGGTTCGCCAACCGAACTCCGCGAGAATCGCCATTGCGCGTTCCTTAGGCATAAGTTCTTGAGCCATTTTCACCGCCTTTTGCGCCGCGATTGCCATAGCGAACATTCGCTCCACGGGATAGCGTGTATAAGTCCCAAATGTTACCTCAAACCTGTTCCCGAGTTTTTCCGCAATTCCTTTGGGTGAAAACGCAACATATTCCCCGAATGGAGTTTTCCAGTATTCGGGAGTACCGCACATTTCCGAACATTTTGCCGAAAGCGGCTCAATAAACGATAACGGTATGTTACCATCGTCCGCAGCTGTCATATAAAACGAAGCGAATTCCTCCGCGACGCGATTTCCGAAAAGGTATTTCTCGCCGCTTTTAACCGTGACAATATAAATAGACAGCACTCCTGCCGCTTTTTCGCCCTTGCCGCCCGCCATAGACTTCATTGCGGTAATTATTCCGCGTCTGCACTCCAGACCGCCCAGCGCCCCGATTATCGCGAGCAGTGTTTCCGCGTGAACTCCCTTTTCGTCCTTAAGCCAATTTGTAATATTAAGGAAAATTTCCTCGCCGGCAATTTTCGCGCCCGCGTATGGGTCGTTCTTTCGGCGTTGGTCTACCGCGAAAGCCATATTGCGTAACTCGGGGTGATTAGGGTCAAGCAGAGGAATATCCTCAAAATTGCGATCGGGAATCACAAACCCATCAAGACGAAATGGAGCGTAACAGCGCATAAATTCGTCCCGATAGTACCCCTGTTGGCTTAACACTGACGGCTTGATTCCAGTATATTGGAAATGGTCTTCACCACCGTGTTCCATACACATAGCGTTGGTTTTAAGCAAAGTATAAATAAGCGCGCCAAGCTGAATTACTCCCGTAGCCGACTCAATCCACAGCAATGTTTTCGTGGGCAGGGTTGCGTCAAATGCCAAAGAAAGGATTCCGAATATAATCAAAAATATCAGCGCGAATGTGATTCCCACTGCAGAATTTTTTCCCTTATTCGCGCGCGTAAACGATACAATTACAACGATTAGCGTTACAAAAATGTAAAAAAACAGAAGCATTATCATCACTCCATAAATTTCAATTCATCAGTGTCTACATAATCCTCGCGGTACTGCTTTTTGAGCAGTTCACGCGGAATATACGCGTTGAACTTGCCCACAATCTCGCAATTGTCGGGAATTTGGAACTCGCTTTTATCCGCACCGTTCGCGCGGATTTCGTTCAAAGCCTTAATCAGCGCGGATTTACCTTTATCGGTGTTCACTTCTATGCATACGGGAATCTGCCGCTGAATATACAGAGAAGCCTCGAATCCGCGCTGACGGAGCGCGAAAACCAGTGCCGCCGTGCCTCGTGTTCCGAGAAACGGAAACACCGCGTAGCATGTCTCCGAAACCGAGAACACCATTCGCTCCCCCACATCGGGAGTGTTATTTGTTATCGCGTTGGGAATCTCCAAAATTCCGGCAGCGGCGTTCCGACAAAGCAGTCTAATCTCCGTAAGACGCTTTTTCGCCGAATCGTCCAGAAATACGTAATCCTCATCAGAGCGAATCACCTTGAGAATCTTCTTCATCACCTTTGTGTGGACGTACTCATTGCCTGTATCCGTCCACATATTCGCCGAGATTCCGGGGATTTTTTTCACATAAATCATCAGGTTTTTGCGGTCAAGCTCGGTGACTTCCCACGCCTGCCCCGCGAGAGCGAACTGCGACTTCACGGGAAATGGATTCTGCACCGTGCCCACTACCTCGGAATTATGCCGCACGGTGTACTCCATCGGCACGGAAAACACCGCGAGGAACTCATAATTATTTACAAGTCCCTCGCCCTTTTCGCCGATAAGCAGAGAGCCGTCTTCGGCGCGTTCGAGCATTCCGTTTTCGAGCAAATGCCGCAAAAGCGACAAATAATCCTCCTTGGAAACATTGCGGAACACCGACAGCGTGAGAATCTCTCGTGCCAATTCACGCGGGGACATGCTTCCGCGCGCGGTCATTACCGACATTGTCTGATGAAACAGCAGACTGTACGGCAGTTTGGGCAGATACATAGGCTCTACCCACTTTTCGCGCGTGTAGAGCAGGATCATCGCAATACACATCACGAAATCCCAGTTGACGTCCTTGTAAAACACGTTCGCAGGGAGACTCATATCACGGCGGAACGCGAAATACATTTCTCCCGTGCCGCCGCGCCGCCCTGTTCTTCCGAGCCGCTGAACCAGTCCCGAACACGTCAGCGGACAGCCGGTTTGAACAATGCGCTCCAAATGTCCCAAATCTATTCCCAGTTCCAGTGTTACGGTAGCTCCCGTGCAAACGGGAAGTTCTCCCGATTTCATACGTTTCTCGGCGAACTCTCTCAGCGCGGGGGAAATATTCGCGTGGTGTACGAGATAGCAATCGTTTCCGTGACGTTCCTCGGAAATTCTCCGTAAATGCGCGATATTTTCCTCCACCTCGCCCTTGCTGTTGGAGAACAAAATACAGCGTTTTCCGTGTGTGGATTCGTACAGGTAATTGTAATAATTTTCCAGGAGAACCGCCGAATTGCTGTTTGGAATTTTCTCAGCGATAGGAAAGAACCGCACCGCCATACGCACTTTTCGCCCCGGCTCTTTAACACGCGGAGTTACGCACCGTGAGGAAGTGCCCATACAGAGCCATTTCTCGGCGTTCGTGGAATCCCCCAGAGTGGCGGAAAGTCCGATTCTGCGCGGAATGAACCCGATAAGCCGCTGAAGCCGCTCCAGCACCGACAATAACTGCAATCCGCGGTCGTTGTCCATAAAATAATGCACCTCGTCAATAATTACGAAGCGCAAGTCCGAAAACAGGCGGAACGCATTGGAGCTGTTGTGGATAAGCATACTTTCAAGGCTTTCGGGAGTCGTCTGCATAACGCCGCGTGGATTCTGCACCAGCTTGCGTTTGGCGGATTGCGATGCGTCGCCGTGCCATTTTGTCACGGGAATATCCGCCTCTTCGAGAAGTTCCTCAAGCCGCTCGAACTGGTCGTTGATGAGGGCTTTCAGCGGCGATACATAAAGAACTCCCACGCTCCCTGAGGGATTCTCCCACAGCTCTGTCAATACGGGCAGAAACGCGGCTTCGGTCTTGCCGCTTGCTGTTCCCGATGTAAGCAGGAGATTGTCCTCGGTGTCGAAAATTACCTCCGCCGCCGCGACTTGAATCGGGTGAAGCTCCTCCCACTTATGGGAATAGATGTAATCTCTGATAAATGGAGCAAGGCGGTTAAAAACACTTGATTGTCCCATAGCTTTATGCGAATGCGAGTTTCCCCTTAGGCGCGGGAATTTCGCGCCCAAGCTCCTCGGCGGTTTCTATCCATTCCCTTATAACAACATGAACATTTTCAAGAGCTTCCGCGAACGTTTTTCCGTCCGCCATACACCCGCTTAATTCGGGAACCTCGGCGATATAACAACCAT
>CAYZQU010000085.1:0-7776 GCA_964480645.1 uncultured Ruminococcus sp.
GAATCCATTAAAAAGGCAAATTCTTTTCAAATCATAAAAAATTCCCCCAATGAGGGGGATTTTTTTATGTATTTGTAAACCTTTTCTTGGACAATTCTTGATATTTTCGTTTGGTTGCCTCGCCGCCGCGGATATGACGCTCCTGCTTGTTGCGGTCGAGTACGGTTTTTACCTCGTCATAGAGTGCTTTGTCGGTCTTTTCAAGCTTTGCGGTGATGTCCTGATGGACCGTGCTTTTGCTGATTCCGAACTCACGCGCCGCCGCTCGGACCGTGGCGTTGTTCTCTACGATGTATTTCCCCAATATTACGCATCTTTCCTCGTTGCTGTCGCTGCACTGCTTCAAGATTCTCCCCCCTTACAGTTGCTTGTTACAGTTAATATGTATGTGGATTTGCTTCCGATTATGATTGCGGACAAATTCAGTCGAAAAGAAAAATTGGTTATTGACAAATGCGGAATTTTGGTTTATAATGAAATAGAGTATTTTTTTTTGAAAAAGAGGGATAAAATGGGATTTTTTACTTTCAGCGATAAAATAACAGCCGCCGCGAATTCGGCTTTGGAACTTTGCAAGCCCCAATTTGCGCGGCTCGACGAGTTGGGATTTTACAACGGACAGCGTGTTTTGAAAGCGTTCATTGATAATGGTGTCAGTGAAATGCATCTCAAGGGAACAACAGGCTACGGCTACAATGACGACGGGCGCGACAAGCTGGACGCGGTGTTCGCGCAGGTACTCGGTGCGGAGGACGCTCTCGTGCGGCATAATTTCGTGAACGGTACTCACGCGCTTACCACGGCGCTGTTCGGATTATTGCGTCCGCATGACACTCTGGCTTGCGTGGCAGGTTATCCGTATGATACTATGATGGACGTGATTCTGGGAAACGATGATGACAATTGCGGATCGCTTTGTGATTTCAAGGTGTCAGTTATCCTTCTTACGATGTTGAACGACCATACTCCGAACGCAGTTCCCGACTACGAGGAAATCACTAGTAATGTACGCACGGCTAAAGTCGCGTATATTCAGCGTTCACGCGGGTATTCGCTCCGTCCATCGTTGGACATTGACACAATCGAACGGATAATCAAGGCGATTCGCGCGGGCAATAAGGATTGCATAATTATGGTGGACAACTGTTACGGGGAGCTGGTTGAGGATCGTGAGCCACTTGCTGTCGGCGCGGATTTGATAGTCGGCAGTCTTATCAAGAATCTTGGCGGAGGAATCGCGGAAACGGGAGGTTACATAGCGGGAAGAGCGGATCTTGTCGAGAAATGCAGTTATCGGCTTACCTGTCCGGGCGCGGGAAGGGAAGTCGGTTGTACCCTTGACCAACTGCGCGGAATGTATCTTGGGCTGTTTCACGCGCCCGAAGCGATCTGCTCCGCACTTAAGACGTCGGTGTTCGCGACCGCGTTCTTTGAACAACTGGGTTATGAGGTGTTTCCGAAGTATAACGAAAAGCGCACGGATATTGTCGCGGCTTTGAAGCTTGGAAGTCCCGAAAAGCTGATTGCGTTCTGCGAGGGGATTCAGAGTGGTTCGCCGGTGGACAGCAGCGCCGCTCCGGAGCCGTGGGATATGCCCGGTTATGACAGCAAGGTTATTATGGCAGCGGGAGCGTTTACAATGGGTTCGTCAATCGAGCTTTCCGCGGACGCGCCGCTCCGTGAGCCGTATGCCGTGTGGCTGCAGGGCGGGCTGACATTCCCGACGGGTATGACGGGAATTATGCTTGCGGCAAGGCGAATGGAAGAAAAGGGGCTGTTATGAAAAAGTTTGCGTATATTGTTTCCGTTGCAAGTATGGTGCTGATGTTTGTTTTCTTGATTTTATATTTTAATACCAGGTCTAACACCAATTTGATTTTGGGAATTGCGATGATGGCTATTTGTTATCACTTTGTTGAGCGAATTACAATCACCACACTGTTCAACGCGTTCTATAAGTCTGAGGTTGTCAATCCTAATGAGCATAGGTTTCAGCAGAGAAGCTTTGAGAAAGGTCTTTACAGGAAAATTAGGGTATGTCGTTGGAAAAACTCGTTCTCGAGCTTTTATCCCAACAATTTCTCTCTGAGATTTTACAGTATTGACGAGCTTATTTTTGAGGGATGTAAGGCGGAGATGACTCACTGGGTTTGTCTTTTCGTGGGATTTCTTTCGTTGATTTTTGCGATTTGGTTCGGCGCGTTTACGATTTATCTTGCTGCCACTGTTATCGGCGCGATTTATGATTTGGCTATTATCGTGGTTCAGCGGTTCAACCGTCCGCGTCTTCAGAAAATCGCCGCAACGGGGAAGTACAACTGATGGCAGTTAAGACGCGGCGCGCCGAGTTCCCGCCCCATTTTGGGGGTAATCTGCGTTTTGATTCACAGGCGCGAAGCGCGGGGTGGGAACTCGCGCGCGCCGCATGCTTCCGCGAGGTGACCCCGAATGCCGATGTAAGCGAGTTTTGGTTCAAATCTACCTCGAAAGGCATTCGGGGTCGGTGAGCGGAAGCCCCGGCAGGCTCTCGAATGACGCATGTAAAGATAAACCAATTTGCCTTAAGATAAGGAGAAATATGACCTATAATATACGCCCGATTCTGGAATCGGAATACAATGTACTGGATGACTTCCTATACGAAGCAATCTTCATTCCCGAGGGAGTGGAAGCTCCTCCGAAAGAAATAATTTATAAGCCCGAATTGCAGGTGTATATCAAGGACTTCGGAACTCAAAACGGCGATTACTGCTTGGTTGCGGAGGTCGATAATAAAATAGTCGGTGCAGTGTGGGTACGGATTATGAATGATTACGGGCATATCGACAATCAGACTCCATCATTTGCCATTTCGATCTATAAGGATTTCAGAAACAACGGAATCGGCACTGCTCTGATGAATAATATGCTTGCGCTGTTAAAAGACCAAGGATACAAACGGGCGTCTTTAGCGGTTCAGAAAGCAAACTATGCCGTAAAGATGTATAAGAATGTCGGTTTTGAAATCATCGATGAGAATGATGAGGAATACATAATGATTTGTGATTTTATGGAGGATTTGCTATGATAAAGAGTATGACGGGATTCGGGCGCGCACGGGAAATCCTTAACGGGCGCGAGATTACAGTAGAGATTCGCGCGGTGAATCATCGGTATTACGAGTTTTCAAGCCGTATTCCGCGCGGACTGGCTTTCACCGAGGAGCGGCTGAAAGCCTTGCTTCGGGATAAAATCTCGCGCGGCAAGGTGGAAATTTCCGTGACGGTACAGAATATCACCGCCGCAAGCGAGGTTATCACCGCTAACAAGGAGGTTATCGGCGGCTATGTAAACGCTCTGCGCGAGATAAGGGACGAGTTTTCGCTGACGGACGATTTGTCGCTGTCGGCTGTTATGCGTCTTCCCGATGCGTTTACGGTGGTGAAAGCGGACGTTGATGAGGAACAGCTGTGGGAGGATTTGCGCGCGGTTGCGGAGTCGGCGTTTGAAAGCTTCCTGAAAATGCGTGAAACCGAGGGCGAACGTCTGAAAGCGGATATTTTGTCCCACTTGGAAACTATCGAGAACAATGTTACATTTATTGAGAATCGCTCTCCGATAATTGCGGAAAGCTACCGCAAACGGCTCTATGAGCGTATGTGCGAGGTTCTCGGAGATAAGGGTATTGATGAGAACAGAATTCTTCTTGAGGCGGGGATATTTTCAGAGAAGATTGCCGTTGACGAGGAAACCGTTCGTCTGCGTTCGCATATCGCGCAGTTCCGCGAGATGCTTGAAAGTTCCGAGCCGATCGGAAGAAAGCTAGATTTCCTCGTTCAGGAGATGAACCGCGAAACCAACACGATTGGTTCCAAGGTTCAGGATATCGAGGTAACGAAAATCGTTGTAGACCAGAAGAGTGAGATAGAGAAAATCCGCGAACAAATTCAGAATATAGAATAATGCGGAATGGAGGAGATAATTATGTTTCTGCTTCGGTGGATGTGGAAAAATATGCGCGGTTATCGCGGAATGTACATTCTGGGGCTTGTCGGTACGGTGATTTGTCAGATGATGTACATTATAACTCCGAAAATAACAAGCGCAATTACGGATAACTATATAGCCGGTGAATCCGCCGCCGAGAATCTGCGGACAAATCCGGAAGGCTTGATATGGCTGATTGCGGTGATGGTTGTCGCAACGCTTGTACGGCAAGTCATCAGGTACTTTTCGACGATGAGTTACGAACGCGTGGGTACATATACGGAACAGCGAATCCGACTTGTGATATTCGGGAAGATTATCGAGCAGGACGCGGCGTTCCGTGAGAGATTCCGCACGGGAGACCTTATGACCCGAATTTCCGGGGATCTGGATATGGTAAGGCACTGTCTGGCGTGGCTTATACGCTCGTTCCTGGAGTGTGTGGTGATGTATATCGCGGCGTTGGCGTTCTTCTTCGGTACGGATTGGCTGACGGCACTGTGTCTTATCGCGCTTACGCCGCTGGTTTTGGTGATTACCTATGTCCTGAAACATAAAATGGGTCCGATTTATATGGAGAATCGTGAGCGGCTGTCGCGTCTGAATACCGCCGCCGAGGAGAATATATCGGGAAACCGCGTGGTGAAAGCGTTCGCGCGGGAGGATTTTGAAAAGGAAAAGTTCGACCGTCTGAACGCGGACTATTGCGAGGGACAAAAGGGCGCGGCAAAGGTGTGGATGAACATATTCCCGGCGTTGGAAATCACGTCGCAGAGCTTAACGGTTGTAATGCTGGTTTTCGGGGGATTGTTCGTGATTCTTGGTAGGATTACGTTCGGAGAATATGTCGCGTTTTCGGGTCTGTTGTGGGCGATGATAAATCCAATGCGACAGATAGGCACGTTGGTGAACGACTGGCAGGGATTCAGGGCATCGGCGTGGAAGATAATCGAGATTTATTACAGTGAGCCGAAAATCAAGTCCAGAGAGGACGCCGTTGACAAGCCCGGTCGGTTTAACGGTAAGGTGGAGTTCCGGAATGTGACGCTTGAGCTTGACGGAAAAACGGTTCTGGACGACATAAGCTTTTCCGTTTCTCCCGGAGAAACATTGGCGATAATCGGTGAAACCGGTTCGGGGAAGACGCTGCTTACCGAGCTTATTCCGCGTATTTATGATGTTTCGGGCGGCGCGGTTATGGTTGACGATGTAGACATCCGAATGCTTAAAGTGGAGCAGCTTCGCCGCAATATCGGCGTGGCGGCTCAGGACGTGTTCTTGTTTTCAGATACGGTTGACAGCAATATTGCGTATGGAAATTCGGACTTGCCTGATGACGAGGTGCGCGAATCCGCAGGGTTAGCTGACGCGAACGGCTTTATAGAGCGGCTTTCCGACGGATATGATACGGTTGTCGGCGAGCGCGGCGTGGGTCTTTCGGGCGGTCAGAAGCAGAGAATCGCGCTGGCGAGGGCACTTGCCGTCAAGCCCGCGATTCTGATTCTTGACGATACCACCTCCGCGGTGGATATGGAAACCGAGCTTAAGATTCAGCAGTCGTTGGATAATCTCGGTTTTTCGTGTACGAAGATTATCGTCGCGCAGAGGATTTCCACCACCCGCCGCGCTGACAAAATCATCGTGCTTTCTCACGGGAAAATCGCCGAGCAGGGAACTCACGAGGAGCTGATTCAAGGACACGGGTATTACCGCGAGGTTTATGACCTGCAAAAATAATGGATAATGTATAATGGACAATGTATAATTTTGGTGCGCCGCTTGCACGGCGCGATTGGATTGTTGCCGAGTGGATAAAGTTTTCCACTTGATAACAATCCAAATAATTCGCGCGAAGCGCGAACCTAAATTATACATTATCAATTCTCAATTCTCAATTATCTTGGGGTGTGTTATGGAAAAAAAGAAACGTAACAAATTTGACGTTGACGAGGAGCTTGAAACCTCGTTCGATATACGTTACTTGAAGCGTCTGTTGGTTTACACGGCGAAATACAAGCGGAAAATAATCGCATCGCTGATTCTGAGTGTTTTTGGCTCGGTTATCGGGCTGATTTCGCCGCTGATTGTCCGGAACGCAATCGACAATTATATGGATTCGCGCGAGGATATTCCAATGCTTATCGCAAGCGGCACGGCGGTACTGGTGTGTATCGCGTTATCCGCGCTGTTAATGCGGAAGCGTATGCTTATGATGACCGAGGCGGGGCAGAATATCGTCTATGATATTCGCCGCGACCTGTTTGAGCATATGCAGAAGCTCTCGTTTGAGTATTATGACAGCCGTCCGCACGGAAAGATTCTCAATCGTGTGATAAACTACATTAATTCGCTGTCGGATTTGATGACCAACGGATTGGTGACGTTTATTCTTGAGGTTTTCAATCTTATTTTTATTACTATTTTTATGTTCGCGGTATGCTGGCAGCTGGCTCTCGTCACGATGGTCGGACTTCCCGTATTCCTCACGATTATGCTGATTATGAAACGATTTCACCGCAAGGCGATTCGGAGGTTTTCAAATAAAAACTCCAATCTTGCGGCGTATCATCACGAGAACATTATCGGTGCAAAGATTACACAGTCGTTTATCAGAGAGGCGGAGAATGAACAAATCGAGGAGCGTCTGTCGAACGAGTACGCAAAGAGTTGGATGACCGCCGTCCGTTGGGTAAACATAATTTACCCGACGGCGGAGTTTATCGGAGTTGTCGCGCAGGCGGGAATTTACGCGGTCGGACTGCTGATGATGAACGGAATGTTTTCGCTTGGCACGATTCTCGCGATGACGGACTATTCCACGCGATTCTGGATGCCTCTGATGAACATCTCGAATGTTATGACCACTTTGTTTAACGCGATAGCTTATCTTGAGAGAATTTTCGAGCTGATGGACGAACCTGTGACTGTTGACGATTCGGAGAACGCTTTTGAGATGCCGGAAATTCATGGCGATGTACGCTTTGAGAATGTCACATTCGGGTATGAGGACGGAATAAATATTCTCGAGAATCTGTCGTTTGAGGTGGGAGAGGGGCAGAGCGTTGCGCTTGTGGGTCCCACGGGTGCCGGAAAATCCACGATTGTAAGCCTTATCTCGCGGTTTTACAACGTGAATTCGGGTGCGGTTAAAATCGACGGTGCGGATATTTCCGCCGTTACGCTGAAAAGTCTGCGGAGTCAAATGGGAATTATGCTTCAGGACAGCTTTATTTTCAGCGGGACGATTCTCGATAATATCCGTTATGGGCGGCTTGACGCAACGCTTGAGGAATGCCGCGCGGCTTGCCGAATCGTTGGGATAGACGAGTTTATAGCGGGACTCAGGAACGGCTACGATACTGTGATAAACGAGCGCGGCGGCGGATTGTCACAGGGGCAGAAGCAACTGTTGTCGCTTGCGCGGACGATAGTTTCCGATCCTAAAATTCTTGTTCTGGACGAGGCGACAAGCTCCGTAGACGCAAAGACCGAGCGCAATCTCCAGAACGGAATAAATCATCTGTTAAAGGGGAGAACCGGCTTTATCATCGCGCACAGGCTTTCAACAATACGTTCCTGTGACAAAATTATGTATGTTTCCGATAAGGGAATCACCGAGTCGGGCACTCACGAGGAGCTGATGGCGCGGCAGGGAGATTACTATAAATTGTATACGGCACAAAATTCTTGTTAAAATCTCTTGACATTTTACACAAGATATTGTATAATGTAGGTAGTGGCGTAAATCCAAAACGCGCCCGTTAAAGCGCAACGAAGTGGAGCTTTAACGGGCAGGCGAGTACAGACGAG
>CAYZQU010000086.1:0-7661 GCA_964480645.1 uncultured Ruminococcus sp.
CGACTAGCCGAGCGGCCCGCCTCACCGCTTCGCGGTGTAGCGAGCCTCTCGCTTTCGCAATTTGCACTTCACTCGGAAAGGCGGCTGCGGGCTTACCTGTTCGTCGCGCCGCTTGCGTTTTGAATTTGCCGTTCTCTCGAAAAGGCAGTTGCGGACTTGCTTGTTCGGCGCACCGCACACATTCTCAACAATATAATCTCACACTCATTATATATTTTACCACAAAATTTTCAATTTGTCCATAATATAGATTGACTTTTTTGAAATTTTTTTCTATAATATATGTATAAGCAAAAAAATTCAACAAATGTGGGGAATTTTATTCACTTTCCCCGCGAGGGAGGAAATTATGAGAGCTGTTGTGGCAGTAATTGGTAAAGATACAGTAGGGATTCTCGCAAAAGTAAGCGGAATCTGTGCGGAGTACAAAGCAAATGTTATGGATGTGACCCAGACTATTATGCAGGATCTGTTCGCAATGACAATGTTAATTGAAATTTCGGACTTGACAATTGACTATATCGACTTTGCCGAGAAACTCAAAAAAGCGGGCACTGAAATGAATCTTCAGATTCATGTTATGCATGAAGACATTTTCAATAGTATGCATAAAATTTAAGGGGGATTTTTGTATAATATGCTGAATACAGGCGACATTTTAGAAACTATAAAGATGATTCAGGAGGAGAATCTTGATATCCGCACGATAACAATGGGAATCTCACTCCTGGACTGCATTGACAGCGACGCCGACCGCGCGTGCGACAAAATCTATGAGAAGATGATGCGTAAAGCGGAGAACCTCGTTAAAACGGGTGAGGACATTGAAAAACAATACGGTATTCCGATTATCAACAAGCGGATTTCCGTTACGCCAATCGCGATTGTGTCCGCCGCGTCGGGAAATCCCGTAAAGTACGCGAAAACGCTCCAACGTGTCGCGGAGGGCACGGGTGTAAACTACATCGGCGGATATTCCGCGCTCGTTCACAAGGGGTTCTCGGCAGGCGACAAGGAACTTATCGAATCCATTCCCGCAGCGCTCGCGGAAACCACAAACTTGTGTTCATCCGTCAATATCGGTTCCACAAAGGCGGGAATCAATATGGACGCGGTGGCGATGATGGGTAAAATCATCAGGAAATCCGCAGAGCTTACCAAGAACGACCACTGCTTCGGCGCGGCGAAAATTGTCGTGTTCTGCAACGCTCCCGAGGACAACCCGTTTATGGCGGGGGCGTTCCACGGCGTTGGAGAATACGACTGTGAAATAAATGTCGGAGTTTCCGGTCCGGGAGTGGTTCGCGCGGCTCTGGCAAAGCACCCCGACGCGAACATCAGCGAAATCGCGGACGTAATTAAAAAGACCGCGTTCAAAATCACGCGAATGGGTCAGCTTGTCGGCACGGAGGCTTCAAAACGGCTTGGAGTGCCGTTTGGCATTGTCGATTTGTCGCTTGCTCCCACGCCCGCTGTCGGGGATTCCGTGGCGCATATCCTTGAGGAAATCGGATTGGAAAGCTGTGGCGCGCACGGCACGACAGCGTGCTTGGCTCTTTTGAACGACGCGGTGAAAAAAGGCGGCGTAATGGCTTCCTCACACGTTGGCGGACTGTCGGGCGCGTTTATACCCGTTTCCGAGGACGCGGGAATGATTGACGCGGCGAACCGAGGTTCGTTGTCGCTTGAAAAGTTGGAGGCGATGACAGCAGTATGCTCGGTGGGACTGGACATGATTGTAATTCCCGGAGATACTCCCGCAGACACCATCTCCGCAATCATCGCGGACGAAGCGGCAATCGGTATGGTGAACTCCAAAACCACTGCCGTGCGCGTGATTCCCGCAATCGGTATGAAGGAAGGGGAGACCCTCGAATTCGGCGGTCTGTTCGGAAGTGGACCGGTAATGAAGGTCAGCCCGTTCAGTTCCTCAAAATTCATCTCACGCGGGGGAAGAATTCCCGCGCCGCTGCAAAGCCTGAAGAACTGACTTCATTCTTCACATGCAAAAATCCGCCTGAAAAAGGCGGATTTTTTCACTTGGTGGATTTCTTATTCTCCGCGGGAAGAAGTCCCGAAATTTCTCCAAAGAACATCACTGCACCATTAATTTCATCCTCGGTCGGGTGATTTTTGTTCTTTCCGCCAAAAATCTTGAAAGGTCCGAACGTGTCAAATCCCAGACAGCCGTACTTTCCAAGCATTTGACAGTTTTTGGAATGCGCGGTTTGTTCCAATTCTTCGGTATAATCGGGGTTATCCTTTCCGCAGGTGTAAAGCAAAAACACTTTACATTCGCGTGGCATCCAATTTGCCGCAAACGACGCAATGTCGCGGTAGAACGCGCCATACTCAATCCCAGACGCGAATCCTACAAGTTCATACCCTGACAAATCAGCGGACTTGGTTTCGGTAACGTCAAACAAGTCAACATCATACTTTTCAGCAATGGCGCGCACCAGTTTAAGGGTGTTTTCGTGATGTTTCGACTCATAAACAATAGCTATCTTCATATATTTTCTCCTTAAGTGAAATTATACGGTGGGTTATTTTCGGAATTACGATACTCGTGCTTCTCGTAATATCCGATTAAATCTCCGTTTTCATCGCGCAGGGCGACAATATACACATCCTTATTTTCGCGATTGTTATGTGTCGTGAACATAACATTATGGGATTTATCAATTCCAAACCACTCCAAGACCCGCCGAATCGCGTCGTGAGATTTGGGTTTATGACAATCAAACAGATTCTTCCCCACAAGATTACCATGCTTTTTGTAGCGCGCTTTCGCGGCATCGTTCATATAGAGTATTGTGTGCTGCAAGTCGCAGATTACAATCGCCGCACGGTCTTGGTCAATCACACTTTTGAAATACACGGAAAGTTCCATTTTCCACCTCATTAAATTCCTAAAATCCAGAATTCTCCATATTTAGAGAAATTCTCCTCAGCCCACGGCTTCAACTCGTCAAACAGTTCGCGGACTTCGCCGCCGCACTGTTCGGAAACCGCGCATATCCGTTCCCAGTCGGAATTCGTAACTCTGTTATCACCCCAGACATTATATGGAGCAAATACCTTTGAGAACACCTGTTTGTACAAATTAAGCCCGATGAATAAATCATCATCAAGATACAGGCTCGAATCGCTCCAAAATGTCTGTTCGTCCCATTTTCCCATAAGGAATTCGTGATAACAAGTTCCTACGCGTTCATTATTGTGAATGAAATATTTCAACAATTCCTCCTCCGAATTATACATTTCGTATAATTCTTGCTTCGCAATAGAAGCGTTTATCATTGGCGTGTCCCATTGAAAACGTTTTGCGAGGGAGCGCGCCATCCTTAATAACAGTCGGAAACAGCTCGGATTTCGTCATACTATCCAAAAGGAAGCCAATAGAATTGGGAGATTTGCACAGATTTCTGACAACTTCCTCACCATGGATATAGTCTATTTTTCCGTGATTCTCCGCCAGATATTCGTCAAGAAATATCTGCAACGAGCCGACTGTGAGGTTAGATGTTGGCTTGGTTATGCCATATTCACGTGTTTCTCCATTAATTACCGTTCGGAATCTCTGCTGTCCGCTATCGGACAGTCCAAGCGCATACGTCATTTTGCACAAAAGGTTTTCAACATCAACATCTGTTATTACTCTGTGTATAGCTTCAAACTCCAATGCTGTGCTGTGAAGATTGACAACCTCTACAAGCGCATACCGAGCCAGTTCAGCGTCCGGAGAACCAGAAAGTTTCTTGCGTTCGTAGCACTCCTTTGCCGTTGCCAGAGAGTGATTTCCATCGCCCATTGCATACAGCAGAACGTCCTCATTATCAAGACCATATCGAGCATTGAAATCCTTTCGGTCAGCCAATTTATCAAGCGCGTTCAATACCGATTGAGCATCCTCGCCGTCTACAATTTCGCCCTCAATATGACCGCCGTTTTTCATCAGGTCAAAATTATATACCCTCTGTAATTTGCGGTTAAGAATCGGTTCAATCACTGTTTCACCCGGGTCGTCAATTAAAATCATAATGTGCGGAAGCTCTAAAGCCGCGTCCATACGTATTTTTACGCGCGGCGGAATCCGTGAAGCAACCGTTGCTTCAGTTGCACGAACCTGTGATTTGCTACCCTTGTGATAGTCGTACATTTCAAGGTCAATCGCACCCACTAAACCCGCTCTCATCCTGCCGTCAGCCTGTGTTCGCTTTGTCAGGATAAAGCAGTCTTTGTGCAAATTGAACAAACCTGAAGTTAAATACTCATTCATTGTTTGATTGATGGTCTTAATTTTATTCTCACAATCAGGCGACTCGAGAAATATCTCGGGCAATATCAAATTAAGCGTCGACGGTGAATCGCCGACAATCCTCGTGACATCTGTCCAATAATCCGGCTCGCCCGTGTATTGGTCGCACGCGACCACCGACCAGCGCGACATTTCCTCATCGCTGAGCTGAGGAAGCAGAATATTTGTTGTTGAAAAAGCAGTCATAATTTCACTCCAAATCAATTTAATGAACCTTACCGCAAAGTACGCTCAAGCGGCACTACAAGGTCGTTTACGAGTTGCCGATAGTAGTCCGCAGGCGTCAGAATCGGCTCAGGAACCTCTATCCCGCCGCCAAAAAGCCTATCGGCGCAGTGGGTATCCGAGCCGCCTGTGACGTGAATATTATTCATTTTCGCGAATATTTTCGCCATATCATTGTAGTTTGTGTCAGGACTATGGCTTGCGTTCACGACTTCAATTCCGTCAACATCTTGTGGATACAGCCTGATGTGATGTATGTAAGGCGCTAGGCGGAACGGATGAGCCTGAACAACAAACCCGCCGTCCTCGCGAACCTTGCCAAAAAGTGCCTTTTCATCGGCTTCAATCAGGTAAAATTCGTGTTCCATCAACCATTTTTTGTCAATCCCGTAGATGAGAAAATCCGTCGCGCGGACATTGTACTCTATTCCGAACAACACAGTCAATCCAACCCGCGAACCCGCCTCCAGAGCGTGTTCATAGCCACGGCAGTATAATTCCACTCTGTCTTCCCACGGAAGTTCACGCGGGACAGTTGTGTTTCCGTTCAGCCAATGGTCGGTAATGAAAATTCCATCGTAACCCGCTTCTTTATGCGCTTTCACCATCTCCACCGCCGACGAATACGCGCATGCACTACCCTCAGAGGTATGCAAATGCGTTTCGTATTTATACATTTTGTAATTTTCACCTCGAATATCTTGTTTTGTTATCAAAAAATGAATAATATTCAGTGAGTATCATACCAAGTTCTACCAATTTTAGCGTCAACGGGAAGCGGCACAGCCAGAGAAACCGCATTCTCCATCTCCTCCTTTAGAATCTGTAAAGCCGCATCAGCAGACGCCTCAGGGCACTCGACAATTAATTCGTCGTGAACCTGAAGTATCAACTTCGCTTCGGGAAGGTCACGCTTTAGCCTGTTAAACACATGAATCATAGCAATTTTGATGATGTCCGCCGCCGTGCCTTGAATCGGCGAATTCATCGCAATCCGCTTTCCAAGTGCTTTCACGGTTTTATTGGTAGACAAAATCTCGGGAATAAAGCGCCTTCTTCCAAATAATGTCAGTGAATATCCATCCTTCTCGGATTCGGCGCAAACCCGCTCCATATAACGCTTTACGCCGGAAAAATGCGTCAGGTAATCATCAATGTACTTTTTCGCTGTTGCAACCGACGTGTTGATATCCTTGGCGAGGGAAAACGCGCCAATCCCATACACAATGCCGAAATTCACAGCTTTCGCCTTGCGGCGCAGATCGGAATCATCACTTCCGGCAGTTCGCCCAAACACGCTTGCAGCGGTCTCCGAGTGAATGTCTCGCCCCTCGCTGAACGTGCGTATCATCACCTCGTCTTCTGCAAGCGATGCAAGCACCCGCAGCTCAATCTGGCTGTAATCCGCATCAACAAGCACTTTTCCGGGCGCGGCGGTGAAAAACTTCCGAAAATTTCTGCCAATTTCTGTTCTTACAGGGATATTCTGGATATTAGGCTCAGCGGAACTGATTCTCCCTGTGCGTGTTTCGGTCTGCTTGAACGTTGTGTACATTCGTCCATCGCTTGAAACCGCATTCTGAAGCCCTTTGACGTAGGTATTGTACAACTTTGTCAACCGTCGATAATCCAGAATCGGGCGAATTATCGGATGTCTGTCAATCAGCTCCTCAAGCGTCTCCGAGTCGGTTGAATAACCTGTTTTGGTCTTTTTGCCCGCAGGCAGTCCAAGTTCCTCAAAAAGCACAACTGAAAGCTGTTTCGGGCTTGACACTTTGAAATTGTGTCCTGCGAGTGTGCAAATTTCTTGTTCAATTTCACTAATTTTAGGAAGTATTTCCTCTCCAAATTTGTTCAATCCATCAACATCAAGCGCAATTCCCTCATGTTCCATTGACGCAAGGACATTTGCAAGTGGAATTTCAATTTCTTGCAAAACCTTTAATTCTCCAAGCTCACAAATTCTCTTAAAAAGAACTCTGTTAAGCGAAATAACAGACTTTATGGGCGGAGAAAACGGCTCGAAATCGACCTTATTTTCCTCACAAACGCGCTCTAAATCGTAATTTCCCGCATTTACATTCAGAAGATACGCAGCCAAAGTCGCGTCAAATGTGACATTTTTCAATTCAAGCCCTGCATTTATACACTCTGTATAAATTGCTTTCGCGTTATCGGTATGCTTCGGCTCATCGCTTTCGAGAATGGACTTCAAATCTCCGTTAAACGGTTCTGTACCGCGATATACAACGATTTTACCGTCCTCAAGGATCACATTCAGCGCGTCCTCATCATATTCCTTGTAATCGGGAGCAATTCTTGACTCAACCACGCCGTTTTCCAAAGATTTATCGGGGGCAGAGATGTCCACGGATTTTGCCGTAACTCCTTCAAGGTTCAGCTTCTTAATTGCAGAATTCATTCCCAAATCTTGCAAAATTCCAAGCACCTCTGATTTGTCACCCTCTGCAAACTTATAATCGTCCGGATTCTTGGAAATCGGTACGGTTAAGCAAATTTCTCCGAGTGTACGCGACAATTCCGCGTTGGATTTTCCGTTTTCCAGCTTTGTGCGAACGCCCTTTGAGACCTCAATTTCTGCAAGATTTTCATAGATATATTGCACAGAATGATACTTTTGTATCAAACTCAGCGCGGTTTTCTCGCCAATTCCCGTAACCCCCGGAATATTGTCCGACGCATCGCCCATTAAAGCCTTTACTTCAAGCATTTCATGCGGATTTACGCCGTATTGTTCACGTATTTTTTTCGGAGTGTACAAAATATCCTCTTTGTTGGTCGCAAGCCGCACTGTTACGCGGTTATTAACCAATTGAAAGCTATCCCGATCACCTGTGGAAATTACGCAATCCGAGCCTGAATCCGCCGCCGCGCGTGACAGTGTTCCAATAATGTCGTCCGCCTCATAGCCCTCCAACTCCATAACTGTGACGCCCAAACCCTTCAGAATCCGTTTAATGACGGGCATTTGCGCCGCCAGTTCCTCCGGCATTGCGTGCCGAGTGCCTTTATACTCACTGTATAATTTATGGCGGAAAGTCGGTGCTTTCAAGTCAAAAGCCGCCGCGATCCGATCGGGTTTTTCTTCCTTTAA
>CAYZQU010000087.1:0-7655 GCA_964480645.1 uncultured Ruminococcus sp.
AACGTTGTATTATCGCCGTTGACGGAAAAACGATCAAGGGCAGCAAAAGCAAGGCACACAAGGCGTATCACGTTGTCAGTGCGTTTGTTGCCGACAATCATATCACACTTGGTGAGGTTACGGTTGATGAAGCTCCGAGACTTCAAGCATAAGTTTGAGTTCGTCAAGTTCATCAAATTTAACGAGTTCGTCCTCTTCATCTAGTTCTTCGTCCAGTTCGACAAGTTCTTCAAGTTCGTCACGCTCCACATCTTCCTCATCCTCAAGAACACCCGTTGAAAGCGAGCCCGAAATCGTTGATATGGGAACGGTGACGATTCAAGGGCAGGAATACGATATTGCAACGACTACAATATTAAATCGGAATGGTTCGGGAGTAACTAATGAGGATTTGAAACAAGTTGCTAAGCTGACAAATTTGACAGAGCTTAATTTGTGGAATAATCAAATCAGCGATATCACGCCGCTTGCGGGGCTGAAGGATCTAAAAATTCTTTATTTAGACAGCAATCAGATGAGCGATATCACGCCACTTGCGGGGCTGACAAATTTGACATATCTTTATTTAGGCAGCAATCAGATAAGCGATATCACGCCGCTTGCGGGGCTGACAAATTTGACATATCTTGAGTTGGACGACAATCAAATCAGCGATATTACGCCGCTTGCGGGGCTGACGAATTTGACAGAGCTTTGGTTGCACGAAAATCAAATCAGCGATATCACGTCGCTTTCGGGGCTGACAAATTTGAAAAAGCTTTATTTGTATTACAATCAAATCAGCGATGCCGATATAAAATGGCTCAAGACGCAGCTACCCGGGTGTGATGTAGTTACTTAACACGGAGGACATTTATATGTCAAACGAACACAACAATCTCCCTGATAAGGGAACCGAAATAAAGCCCCGCAGCTTCAACTCCAAGCGGAACATCATCATTATCATAATCGCGACGATTTTACTGATTGGCGGCGGAATCACGGCAATCGCTGTGACAAGCTCGCATTCTGTGACAAGCGGCGTCGCGGACAAAATTCAACTCGCGGAACGTTACCTTTCCGAGCAGAATTATGAACAGGCGATAATCGAGTTCCAAAAGGTTCTCGAAATCGAGCCGATGAACGTGGATGCGTACCTCGGACTTGCGGACGCGTATATGGGTATGAGCGACACGGATAAGGCTTTGGAAACGCTGCAAAAGGGACTTGAAACGACTGGCAACAGGCAGTTGCAGAAACATATTGTCGAAATTTTGAATCCGCCCGTGATGTCAAGTTCAACGAGTTCGTCAAGCACGAGTTCAGAGATTTCGAGTTCAACAAGCACAAGTTTCGAAACGTTTCGTTGATTTTCGACAAGACTGCGGCTGCAATCGGCGGAACTCGCGGATATGCCGCTCCCGAGCAGCTTGGAATCTCGCTGTCGGACATTGAAAGCGGGAACGTTTCCATAGAAAAAAATACTCCGGTTATCAACGAGCGATGCGATGTGTACGGTATCGGAGCGTTGTTATACTTCTTGATTACGGGTGAGAATCCGGCGGCGAATTACAAATGCAAACCGCTTAATAAGTTCGCAAAAAAGATTCCCGACGGACTTTATTACATTGTAAATAAGGCTATGTCGCTAAATCCCGCCAAACGTTATAAAAACGCCGGCGAAATGCTGAACGCTCTCAAGAATATCGGCAAGCTCGACCGACGGTATAAGGCTCTTAAGGTTCGCCGCGCGGTTGCGACGGTTCTCGCGATCGTACTTATTGCGGGTTTCGCGGAACTTAACAGAATGGGCTCTCGAAAGCTGGCGGAAGAACATGAGAATAAATATCAAGGCTATGTAACCGAAATAAATCAAAAGGTTGCGTCGGGCGATTTCGAGGGAGCAAAGACGATTATTTCCAAAGCGGAGGAATTTGAGCCGACAAGAATCGAGCCGTATTACAATAACGCGAAAATCCTGTATACCGACAAAAAATACGAGGAGTGTATGAATTACCCCGATTCGGTAATTACAGCCGAAATTTCCGAAAACGAATTAAATTCCGAGGATTTTCTCGCGGAAATTTACAAGATGGCGGCGGATAGCGCGTTCGAGCTTGAAAATTACGAAAAGGCGATTTCCCAATATGAAAACGCACTGCGATATTCCGAAAAAACAGTGGACTGCTATCGTGACCTGACGATTTCTCACGCTCGTTTGGGACAGATCGAAAAAGCGGAGAAATCTCTCGAAACGGCGCGTTCCAAGGGAATTTCCAGCGATAAACTCGAACTCATGCAAGGCGAAATCTGCGCGGCGAAAGGCGACGCCGCCGCAGCTTTTGAAAGTTTCGTCAAGGTATTGGAGCTTACAAACGATGATTATATTCGTTTTCGGGCAATTTTGGTGTGCGATAAAACCATGATTGCGGATTCCGATAATGAGAAGCCCAATGCCGAAAAGATGGTAAAACTTCTGAACGAACAATTGCCCAAGGTGTCTTCGGAATACGAGGGAGTTGTAACCGAAATGCTCGCAAACGAATACGCGCGCGCCGAGCAATACGAAAAAGCCGCAGAGACTTACGAGGGCTTAATAAATAGCGGAACGCTCGGATATTCGCTCAGGAAAAACTACTACAATCTGCTGTATTCAAAACTCCGGGATTATGACAAGTGCTTGACGCTCCTAGCGGATATGGGCGAGGAAAATCCCGAAGATTACTGGGTTGATATGAACGAGTGTTTTGTCAGAATTTCCGCAGAAAACGCGAAAAGTCAAACGGAACGCGATTATTCCGCAGCTTACGAATGTTTTAAATCCGCGGAACAAAAGTACAAAACGTTTACATTGAACGGCAAGACGGACGCGAATATGGATAATCTTCGCGAGTCGATAAGAGAGCTTAAGTCGTATGGCTGGATTAAGGAGGACTAAAATGGAAATCGAGATTACTACGGGTTTTTTGATGTATTGGGGCGGAATCGCGGGGGCGGTTCTGACAATTGTTGCGGCGATAATTTACTTTAACCTTTCCGCTCGGAAGGCGAAAAAACTCCTCAAGAAAATTGACGAGGAGGATTTCTGATTATGTATTGCGAGAAATGCGGAGCTATGCTCCCCGAAAACGAAACCAAATGCCCCAACTGCGGGGCGGACAATGCCTCGGAAACGAACGTTTCCACAGCAAGCGAAGAGATTGTAACTCCGCGAGGATTCAATTCCAAGCGGAACATCATTATTATCATAATCGCGGCAATTTTGCTGATTGGCGGAGGAATCACGGCGATTGCTGTGACAAACTCGCATTCCGCGACAAGCGGCGTCGCGGATAAAATCCAACTCGCGGAACGCTATCTCTCGGAGCAGAAATACGAGCAGGCGATAATCGAGTTCCAGAAGGTTCTCGAAATCGAGCCTATGAACGTGGACGCGTACCTTGGCTTGGCTGACGCGTATCTCGGACTTGGCGACACGGACAAAGCGATAGAAATTCTCCGCAAGGGGTTGGAAACCACCAGGGACGAGCGTTTGCAGAAACGTCTTGACGAGATTCTGAATCCGCCCGTGTCGTCAAGTTCAACGAGTTTGACAAGTTCTTCGAGCGAACCTGTTGAAAGTACTCCCAAATACGGTTCAATGGGCTCGGTGACAATTCAAGGGCAAGAATACGATATTGCAACGACTACAGGTCTGGATTTGGGTCATTCAGGAATAACTAATGAGGATTTGAAACAAGTCGGTAAGCTTACAAATCTGATGAAGTTGGATTTGAGCGTCAATCAAATCAGCGATATAACACCGCTTGCAGGTCTTACAAATCTGGCGGATTTGTGGTTGCAGGAAAACCAAATAAGCGATATAACGCCGCTTGCGGGGCTAAAAAATCTAGGAATTTTGGTGTTGCATCACAACAAAATCAGTGATGTCTCTCCGCTTGCGGAACTTACAAATCTGACGGGTTTGATTTTGGACCACAACCAAATTAGCGATATAATGCCGCTTGTGGGGCTTACAAATCTGACGAATTTGAATTTGACTGAAAACCAAATTAGCAATATAACACCGCTTGCGGGGCTTACAAATCTGACGGAGTTGTGGCTGAGTGAAAATCAAATCAGCGATATTTCGCCGCTTGCAGTGCTTACAAATCTGGAGGATTTGTGTTTGGATTACAATCAAGTCAGCGATGTTTCGCCGCTTGCGGGGCTTACAAATCTGACGACTTTATTGTTGGACAACAACCAAATCAGCGATGCCTCTCCGCTTGTGGGGCTTACCAACCTAGAAACTTTGTGGCTGAGCCGCAACCAAATCAGCGATTCCGACAAAGAGTGGATTAAAGGAAAGCTGCCCAACTGCGATATAAGTGCATAATACAGGAGGATACCATGTCAAACAAACCATACACACCTGACGAAATCTCGGTTAATCCGCGAGGATTCAACTCCAAGCGGAACATCATCATTATCATAATCGCGGCGATTTTGCTGATTGGCGGCGGAATCACGGCGATTGCCGTGACAAGTTCGCATTCCGCGACAAGCGGCGTCGCGGACAAAATCCAACTCGCGGAACGCTATCTCTCGGAGCAGAAATATGAGCAAGCGATAATCGAGTTCCAAAAGGTTCTCGAAATCGAGCCGATGAACGTGGACGCGTACCTCGGACTGGCTGACGCGTACATCGGGCTGGGCGACACGGACAAAGCTCTTGACGCGTTGCGTGAAGGTCTTAATAAAACCGAAGATTCGAGAATTCAAGACAAAATCAATGAAATTCTCATTAGTCAATATCTGGAACAAGGACGGAAATATCTCGCGGACAAGGAATTTCAAAAGGCGGCAGACGAGTTCGCTAAAGCCCTGGGGATAAACGACGCTTGCGTCGACGCGTATCTGGGCGAGGGCGACGCTTATGTTGGTATGAATAATGTCGACAAGGCGATAGACGAGGTTCAGACCGGTTGGGAGAAGACCAAGGACGAATCCGTAAAGAGTAAATTGGACGAGCTTAAAATCATGAAATCGCTGAATCTTGCTGCGAATTACTTGAACGAAAAGAAGTTCGAGCAAGCAAATTCCGAATTTCAAAACGTTCTCTCTATCGACGATTTGAACGTTTATGCGTATATCGGTTCCGCAGACGCTTATATCGGACTTGAGGACGCTCAAAAAGCTATCGCGGAACTCCGAACCGGTTTGAATAAAACAAAGGACGAGAGAATTGAGAAAAAACTCAACGAATTAGAGGTCTACGAATATGTGAAAAAAGGCAGCGAATATTTATCTGTCGAAAAGTTTGATGAAGCGAGAGCGGAATTCCAAAAGGCTCTGGATATTTACGATAAATCCGCCGACGCCTACATCGGAATCGCCGACGCGTACGTTGGGCTGGATAAAACCGACGAGGCAATTAAAATCCTTGAAATCGGCGTTGACAAAACACAAGACGATAAAGTTAACGAAAAACTGCTTGATTTGAAAAAAATCGTCGCGTTGAAACTTGGTCATCAATACCTTAATGCCAAGAAATACAATGACGCTATCACAGAATTCGACAAGGCGTTAGCCATAGACGAAATGTGCGAGGAAGCCTATATCGGCAAATCGGACGCGTATAAGGGCTTGGGTGACAACGATAAGGCGATTGAAATTCTTCAGCTCGGATACGACAAAACGCAAAGCCAGGATATTCGTTCTCGGCTTATCGAACTTAAAAGGTCGACTTATCTAGCCCGAGGACGTCAGTATCTCTCGCAAAAGAAATACGACAAGTCTGCGGCGGAATTTCAGAAAGTAATTGATGTAGATAGTTCGTGTATCGACGCTTACCTCGGAAAAGCGGACACGTATGTCGGATTAGGCGATAAAACAAAAGCGTGCAATTTGCTGTATAATAAGTGGGTTTCCACATGGGATGGCAGATTGAGCGCAAGAATGTTTGAGATTCGCTTGAACGACCTTCCTCTTAATCCGCAGAAAAGCAATTACGAGCCGCTCGACAATGAGGTGAATAAAATTCTTTCGGAGATTACGACTCCCAATATGAGTACTTACCAAAAAGTTAAAGCGTGTTTCGATTATCTTGTAAACAACTGCCATTACGCGACTTCGCCAACCGTTGTGGAGATTGGTTTCGATGACTTCTTCTTTGATGAAGGCAGTATGTTTAAGCGGATGGCTTATGATATGCTGTCTACGCATATGGGGGTCTGTACGGATTATTCTGCGGCGTTTGTGGCGTTGACAAGAGGAATTGGTTTGGATACCGAGCTTCGGAACGGGTGGACCGGATCTGCCGGGCATACGTGGTGCGTACTTATTATCGACGGCGTGGAATATGTGTTCGACCCGCAAATCGAGGACAATCTCACAAACGGATATCATTCGGCGTCCGAAGGCGGAAAAATCAACTATATCCGTTTCTGTAAGACATATGACGAGCTTCCGGGGCAATACACTCCTACAAGCTTTTCATATATGTATTGATTGGAGGTTCGCATGACTTGCAAAAAATGCGGAGCTTTGCTCCCCGAAAACGAAACCAAATGCCCCAACTGCGGGGCGGACAATGCCTCGGAAACGAACGTTTTCGCAGCAAGCGAAGAGATTGTAACTCCGCGTGGATTCAATTCCAAGCGGAACATCATCATTATCATCATCGCGGCGATTTTGCTAATCGGCGGCGGAATCACGGCAATCGCTGTGACAAGCTCGCATTCCGCGACAAGCGGCGTCGCGGACAAACTTCAACTCGCGGAACGTTACCTCTCCGAGCAGAATTACGAGCAAGCAATAATCGAATTCCAGAAGGTTCTCGAAATCGAGCCTATGAACGTGGATGCATATCTGGGATTGGCGGATGCGTATCTCGGTATGGGCGACACGGATAAGGCACTGGAGATTCTTCGCGAGGGATTGGATAAAACGGGAGACCCGAGAATACAGGTGAAAATAGACGAGCTGACAAAGCCAAAAGATCACGAAATAAGCGAGCAGCTCGTAGAGAACGTGCCAGAAATCACCTCGGTGACGATTCGTGGCACTGTGTATGATGTTGCAACAACTACAAAATTGGAATTAAACGGTTCCGATATTACCAATGATGACATAAAACAGATCAGCTATCTTACAAATTTGACCTGGTTGGATTTGGGCGGCGATGGGATATACTGCAATTATATCAGTGATATCACGCCTTTGGAAACGCTTACAAATTTGAAATGGTTGGATTTGAGCTATAATCAAATCAGTGATATTACGCCGATTGTAGGACTTACAAAGCTGACTCATTTGGATTTGGGTGACTTTTGGTTAAATCAGATCAGTGATATAACGCCACTTGCGAGACTTACAAACTTGACAGAGTTGGATTTGCGTAACAACCAAATCAGTGATATAACGCCGCTTGCGGGTCTTACAAACTTGACGGAGTTGAGTTTGGGCAGCAACCAAATCAGCGATATAACGCCTCTTGCGAGACTTACAAACTTGATGGAGTTGGATTTATGGGACAACCAAATCAGCGATATAACGCCGATTGCGAGGCTTACAAATCTAACCAAGTTGAATTTTGCATACAACCCAATTAGCGATATTTCTCCACTTTCGGAACTTATAAGGATATGCGTTCGCCCTACGCTTTCAAGATCGTCCGTATCCTCTATAAGCGT
>CAYZQU010000088.1:0-5139 GCA_964480645.1 uncultured Ruminococcus sp.
CGCGGTTTTGGATTTGCTATTAAAAATAAGGAGAAAATTATGGCAACTAAGTATATCTTCGTCACGGGCGGCGTCGTTTCGGGACTCGGTAAGGGAATTACGGCGGCTTCGCTGGGACGGTTATTGAAAATGCGCGGCTATCGCGTAACGATTCAGAAGTTTGACCCATATCTGAACGTCGACCCCGGCACGATGTCCCCGTATCAGCACGGAGAGGTGTTCGTTACCGATGACGGCGCGGAAACAGACCTTGATTTGGGTCACTATGAGCGTTTTATTGACGAAAACCTGTCGGTGAATTCCAATGTCACTACGGGTAAAATCTACTGGACGATTCTGAATAAGGAGCGCCGCGGAGATTATCTCGGCGGAACAGTTCAGGTTATTCCGCACGTTACAAATGAAATCAAAAGCCGCGTTTATCGCGCGGCAAACAGCGGCGCCGAGCCTGTGGACGTGGTTATCACAGAAATCGGCGGAACGGTGGGAGATATCGAGTCCACGCCGTTTCTGGAGACGATTCGGCAGGTCAGCTATGAAAAAGGGCGCGAGAACGTTTTATACATACACGTAACTCTACTTCCGTTCGTAACGGGCAGTAACGAGCTGAAAACCAAGCCCACTCAGCACAGCGTTAAGGAATTACTCTCACTCGGAATTCAGCCGAATATTCTGGTATTGCGCAGTGAGTGCGAAGTTCCGATGGAAATGCGTGAGAAAATCGCGCTGTTCTGTAATGTCCGCCGCGAGGATGTCATTCAGAACCTTACGGCAAGCTCTCTGTACGCCGTTCCGCTTATGCTGGAGCGTGAGGGACTTGCACACTCGGCGTGCTATCATCTCGGTTTGGAGGACAGAAAGCCCGACCTTACCGAATGGGAGGAAATGGTTCATCGTCAGGAAAACGCCACAAAGCCGCTTACTATCGGGCTTGTGGGCAAGTATGTCGCGCTTCCGGACGCGTACATCTCCGTGATGGAGTCGATTAGGCACGCGGGCGCGGTGAACGGCTGTAACGTGGATATTAGGCTTATAAACAGTGAGGAAGTCACCCCGGAAACCGCCGCCGATTTGCTTTCGGACGTAGACGGAATCTGTGTTCCGGGAGGGTTCGGTGATCGTGGAATCGAGGGTAAAATCGAGGCGGTGCGTTACGCGCGAGAGAACAAGATTCCATATCTGGGACTGTGTCTTGGTATGCAGATGGCGGTTATCGAGTTCGCGCGGCACGTTGCTGGTCTGAAGGACGCGAATTCCGGCGAGTTTGGAGAATTTGAACATAATGTAATTGATATAATGCCCGACCAAAAGGGCGTGGATATGGGCGGCACAATGCGTCTTGGATTGTATCCGTGCAAGCTGGACGAGGACAGCGTTTCCCGCCGCGTTTACGGCGAACCGTTGGTTTATGAGCGTCACCGTCACCGTTACGAGTTCAATAACGAATACCGCGAGCAGTTGGCGGAAAAGGGTTTGAAGTTCGCGGGACTGTCCCCTGACGGAAAACTCGTTGAAATCGTGGAGCTTGCCGAAGACGTTCACCCGTTCTTTGTCGGCGTGCAGTTCCACCCGGAGTTTAAGTCCAGACCGAACAGACCGCACCCGCTGTTCAACGAGTTTATTAAGGTATCCTCGGAGCTTCGGGACAAGCGGTAATGTACGCAGGCGGTGGTGCGCGTTTGAGGAGGCAGTGCTGTGATTGAGAAGAGAATCCCTTTTGTTTCGATAGCTACGGCGGGCATGATGGTTGTGCTTTCGTTGTTATTTGCTATCGCGGGTCCCGGTGCATTATTTGGCTTGTGGATGTATTGGGGTGTCTGCTTGGTTTTTTTGTTCCTGTTTGAGTGTCTGTTCGGGCTGAGTAAGAAGCGTTTCGCACCGAATATCGGGGTGGCGATTCCTACTGCGGGATTGTTGGCGCTACTGATTAAGACTATTTGCGCAATACCCGACGCAACGGGCATGGATGGCTTAGGGATTCTTTTATATCTTATCGCTTTCGGTCCGATGTCGATTACGGCGATAATCACAAATATTGTTTGTGTAGTTGGCAAAATTCAACATGGCAAAGCGAATAAACATAATTAACATTATCTGTAATCAGTGGTGATTTTATGTCATATTACGATAACCGTGAACTGTTATGAAGGTGTCCTCGGTGCTTAAGGGGCAAGTCACATAATTATTTTGATTATCTGAAGTAAAATTAAGGAGTTTGTTATGTCCGGAATATTTGATGAGCAGAAGATGATTAAGTCGCTTTCGGGTTCGATTCCCGAGGGGGAAACGTTTGTGGCAGGAATTTGCGCCGACGCCAAAGAAACCGCGATTATCCGCGTGTACTCAAATTGTGTGCCGGTTTTCGATTCAGATAAGCGCGTGGACTACATACTCCCCGCGCGTGACGAAAATGGGGAAGTCCTTGAGGGCGCGGTGACGTTTAGAGTGACAAAGAAAAAATACGCGGAACACAGCGTGTATATCGGTATCACACAGAATTATCTCGTGCTTACCGAGTGTTCGGAAAATATGCATTATTACGAGTTCAATATAGTCGAATCCTCGCCATTCGCGGTGGATTTGATGGAAAGGCTCGATATGAGCGACATCAAATACGTGTTCCCGTTCAATGATATTCAGGACGTGACAATCAAGAAAGGCATATTCGGCTCTTTGAAGTGCAATATCAAGATTAAGGACGGCAGTTATTTCAAACTGGTGTTCCCAAAACGGAACGGTCTTGGCGGCGGTATGCCGCACTATTCGGAATATCGTGAGAAAATCTGTGAAAAGCTAACGAGTATTTAATTTACGGAAACTTACAGGAAAGCACGCAAATCCGAAACGCGCCTGAATCATTATACCGCTGTACGGTATAATGATTCAGGCAGGCGAGCGCAGATAAGCGAAGCTTATCTGCGCGGTTTCGGATTTGCTATTTAAAATAAGGGGTGTTTTTATGTCATACTACGATAACCGCGAGCTGTCGTGGCTGAAATTCAACGCACGCGTTCTTGAGGAAGCGCAGGACACAACCACGCCGCTGTTCGAGCGGCTGAGATTCGTGAGGATTTTCTGCTCGAATCTGGACGAGTTTTTTATGATTCGCGTGGGGAGTCTTCACGACAAGCTGCTTTGCGACCCCAAGGACCGTGAAAACAAGACAAATATGACTCCCAAGGAGCAGCTTAACGCAATCGCGCGAGAAGTCAAAAAGCTGCTGCCCTTAAAAGACGCGGCTTACGCGGATATAATGGGCGGACTTACCGCGTTTGGCGTGGAACATCTTGACGAAAACAGGCTCTCGCCCGAACAGGACGCGTTCTTTAAGGCATTCTTCACGCGTGAGGTTCGTCCGCTTCTATTCACGGGGATTATGGACAAAAAACACCCGATTCCGTTTCTGAAGAACGGCGAGATTTATGTGGCGTGCAAGATACATCGTAAGTCGGACGCGCAGGGAAAATACACATTCGGGATTCTGCCCGCGTCGGAGAATCTGCCGAAAATTGTGTTCCTCCCGAATATGGACGCGACGGGTTTTTCGGGAAAATTTCTGCTTATCGAGGAGATTATACGGCGGTATGCGAAGCAGGTGTGGGAAAATTTCGAGGTGCTAAGTACCGCTATTTTCCGCGTGACGCGAAACGCCGATATTGAGATTGACGAGGGCTTGTTCGACCACGATGTGGATTTCCGCGCTGTAATGGAAAAACTTGTCAAGAAGCGCAAGAAACTGCAGCCCGTGCGGATTGAGTTTCAGGTTTCGGCGGGAATCGACAATAATATACTGACAGAGATTCCCAAGCTGTTGGACATCGGCGAGAATTTCATATTCAAACAGTCCTCGCCGCTGTCGCAGGAATTTATGTCCGTTCTTGAAAAGCGTCTGGAAAGGTATCCCGAGTTATTCTTCCGTCCGCTGACTCCTCAGCGTTCGCCGCAGATTTTACCGGGAAAACCGCTGATTGACCAGATTCGCCGTCACGATATTCTGCTGAATTATCCGTATGAGAGTATAGGACAGTTCATCGGATTATTGGAGGAGGCGGCGGAAAATCCAAACGTTACCTCCATCAAGATTACACTTTACCGCGTGGCGCGTGACAGCAAGATTATAGGCGCGCTTAAAAAAGCCGCCGAAAACGGCAAGGACGTCCTTGCGTTGGTGGAGCTGCGGGCGCGGTTTGATGAGGAAAACAACATCGGCTGGTCCAAGCAGCTTGAGGACGCGGGAGTCAATGTAATCTATGGACTGGAAGAACTTAAAGTACACTCCAAGCTGCTGCTGATCACGCTTCGTGAAGGGAATGAGGTTTCGTATATCACGCAGGTTGGAACGGGTAACTACAACGAGCGTACTTCCGCGCTTTACACGGATATGACTTTAATGACCGCCGACCGTGATATAGGCTCGGACGCTTCCGTGGTGTTCAACGCGCTGATGACAGGCTCGACTGTTGAGAGTACCAATCGGCTGCTTGTCGCGCCGAAGGGATTGAAAAGCAGCATTGTGCGGCTTATCGACAACGAGATTTCCTACGGGCGTGACGGATATATCGGCATCAAAATCAACTCGCTGACCGACCGTGACCTGATTGAAAAGCTCGCCGAAGCAGCGCGCGCGGGAGTGCGCGTAGAACTTATCGTGCGCGGGATATGCTGTCTGATTCCGGGCGATGAGGACGGCGGGGATAATTCCGAGAATATCCGCGTAATTTCTATTGTCGGGCGGTTCCTTGAGCATTCGCGAATCTACATCTTCGGTAAAGATGAGCGCAGGCGGATATACATTTCCAGCGCGGACTTTATGACACGAAACACCGAAAAGCGCGTGGAGGTTGCCGCGCCGATTCTTGATGATGAGCTTGCCGAGCGTATTATCGGCATCTTCAACACAATGCTATGTGATAACGTCAAGGCGCGGGAGTTGTGTTCCGATGGGCAATATCGCCGCGTCCGCGCGGACGGAAACCCGCCGCTGAATTCTCAGATTTGGTTCTACGAGCAGGCATACAAGGTATGGGAGGACGTTTATGATTCAACGTCCGAAAGTTCGCCTGTTAAGAAAGCGGATAACGCGCCGGTTAAGGTGAAAATCCGGCGGATAATGTGAATTGCGTTATAACCAAAATCAAG
>CAYZQU010000088.1:5149-7613 GCA_964480645.1 uncultured Ruminococcus sp.
ACGATGTAGGGGCAGGCCTTGCGTCTGCCCGGGAATTTACCAGAAAACACTGCTGAAAATCCACAAGATATAGGAACTGTTGTAGCACCAAAAGCAAATTGGAATATAGAAACAGTAACAGCGGTATCAGTAGGAAATGGAGATACAGTACCAGTACCAATAGGATTTTATTATGTAGGAGGAGACTTAAACACAGGAGTAATAATAAGTGATAATGAAGCTGACAAATATTATGGAACAACAGAAAAAGCGTATTTTAAGTCTTATTCAGCCCACCAATACTCCCCATCTGGGGAATTATCTCGGGGCTATGAAAAACTGGATTAAAATGCAGGAGGAATTCGACTGCACCTATGGAATTGCGGATTTGCACTCGATTACCGTGCGGCAAGACCCCGTAAAGCTTCGCGCGCAGATTAAGGAGAGCTACACTCTGCTTATCGCGATGGGACTTGACCCCGAAAAATCCACGCTGTTTGTACAGGGGCATAATCCGCACCATTCGGAGCTTGCGTGGATTTTAAGCTGTTATACTCAGTTCGGGGAGCTGTCGCGAATGACACAATTCAAGGATAAATCCCAGAAGCACCCTGATAACATCAACGCGGGCTTGTTCACATATCCCGTGTTGATGGCGGCGGATATTCTGCTGTATCAGGCGGATTTGGTGCCCGTGGGGGTTGACCAGCTTCAGCATCTGGAGCTTGCAAGAAACATTGTTCAGCGCTTTAACGGAATCTACGGCGATGTGTTCACAATGCCCGAGGGATATGTAACGAAGTCCACCGCCAAGGTGATGTCTTTGCAAGACCCGGCAAAGAAGATGTCCAAGTCGGAAGAGAACCCGAACGCTTCTGTGTGGGTGCTTGACGACCGCGACACGATTATCCGCAAGTTCAAACGTGCGGTTACGGACAGTGAGACTGAGGTCTGCGCGCGCGAGGGCAAGGACGGCATTATCAACCTGATGTCCATTTACGGTGCGGTAACGGGTAAGTCCAATGAGGAGATTGAGGCTGAATTCAAGGGTAAGGGCTATGGTGAGTTCAAGCTGGCTGTCGGAGAGGCTGTCGCGGATAATCTCGCGCCTATGCAGTCGGAATACAAACGGCTCTCCGAGGATAAGCAGTATATCGAGCAGTGTATGAAATCAGGCGCAGAGAAGGCATTCAAGGTTTCTCGAAAGACGCTTTCCAAGGTACAGAAAAAGGTTGGATTTGTGCAATTGTGAGAAAATTCGCAAATTATCCACAGAAAAATTGTGGATTATCACGAAATTCTTGAGAAGTTCAAAAACCTACTTGAAATTTTCGCGGTTTTCTGGTATAATATTAAATGTTATTGATGTAAGACGAGGAAATACGAGCGCGGTTCGTATTTCCGATAACGTATTTGCAAATTCAGATAAGGACGGTGTTATATATGGCTAAATGTGAAATTTGCGGTAAGGGCGTTACTTTCGGCATTAAGGTTTCTCACTCCCACAGACGCAGTAACAGAACTTTCAAACCTAACGTTATGAAAGTTAAGGCTGTCGTAAACGGCACTCCGTGCAGAGTGAATGTCTGCTCGCGCTGCTTGCGCTCCGGTAAGGTTCAGAGAGCTGGCTGATTGTTTGGCACTGCGAATTAACCCCCGATTTTGGGGGTTTTTTTGTGCTAAAATCCCCCGAACCGTGATTCGGGGACTGAAATTATTTGAATAAACTTTTTGCGCATTTTCCGAGAATCTCTGTTCCATGGATTATCTGTTCGTTTGTGGGCGTTGAGAAGTTCAGTCGGAACGAGTGAGATACAGCGTTTTCGTCCGTAAGAAAAGCGTTTCCGGGAACAACAGCAACCTTTTGGTGAACCGCTTCTGTACAGAATGCGTTCACATCATATTGTTCGGGTATTGTTGCCCAGATAAACAGTCCGCCTTCGGGTTTGGAATAGGTTACACAATCCGGCATAGATTTACGCAGAGAATCTGACATTAATTGGTATTTCGCCTTATAAATTCCGCGAAGACGCTCCAGATGGGCGCTGAAGTCCACCGTTGTAACAAATCTGTACGCAAGCATTTGCGCCCAGATGTTGGTGTGGACGGTGCTGGTTTGCAGACCAACTACCGCTTTTTGAACAAGCGGCGCTTCCGCGCAAAGATACCCCACACGAAGTCCCGGAGCGAGTGTTTTGGAGAATGTTCCCGCATAGATGACAATGTTGTCTGTGTCGAGAGATTTGTAGCTTGGAACATTCTCTCCGGCGAACCGCAAATCTCCATAGGGATTATCCTCGAGAATGTAGACGCTATAACGTTTTGCAAGCTCCAATACCGCTTTTCGGCGGGCGAGAGATGTGGTGTTTCCCGTAGGGTTCTGGAAGTTGGGTATCGTGTAGATGAATTTTGCGCTCGGATTGGCTTTCAGAGCCGCTTCAAGCCGTTCGGGGATAAATCCATCAGAATCGGTGTCCACGCCAAC
>CAYZQU010000089.1:0-7449 GCA_964480645.1 uncultured Ruminococcus sp.
AACTCCTCTGCGGCAAGCGGCGATGCGGAATACACCGACGCGCCCGCCTCGGAAACCACCATATACGACACCTTTTGCGGAATCGTTTTGATGAGGTCGGCAGTGAACTGTTCTGTTTCTCGGGAAGCTGTTCCGTTTCCGATTGCTATTGTGGAAACGTGGTGCTTTTCAATCATTTTGGTGATTATCTGCTTCGCGCGTTCCGCCTCGCCTTTAGAGCGGGTGATGTAGATAATCGTGGTATCCAGTACCTTTCCTGTGCTGTCCACAACAGCGCATTTACAGCCGTGGGCGTATCCCGGGTCAAGTCCCAGTGTGACGGCGTTCTTGACGGGCGGAGCCATAATCAGTTGCCGCAGATTGGACGCGAACACTTTAATCGCACCCTCCTGCGCGGAGGCGGAAAGCTCATTGCGCACTTCCCTTTCGATTGACGGAAAAATAAGCCGTTTGCAGCTATCCTCGCATGCCGCACGGACAAGTTCTCCACAAGCACTGTTGTTCTTAACATATTCCGCAATAATCGGCTTTTCGCCCTCGTCAAGCTTTACGGAAACCTTCAGTGCATCGTCTTTCTCACCACGGTCAAGTGCCAGAACACGATGTCCCGCGATTTTGCACACGGGTTCGGAATATTCAAAATAATTCTTATATACCTCGTCCGCTTCCTCGGAGGTCGCCACGGAGGTTATTACTCCGTTCTTCATATACATTTCGCGGAGTTTTTTCCGCAAATCGGCGTTGTCGGAAATGTCCTCGGCAATGATGTCCATTGCCCCTTGAAGCGCGTCCTCAACGGATTCTACGCCCTTTTCGGCGTTTATAAACGATTTTGCCTCGTCCGTGGGAACTGTTGATTTATCCTGTTTAATCAGAATCTCCGCGAGCGGCTCTAAGCCCTTTTCACGCGCCACGGACGCTCTTGTTTTACGCTTCGGCTTAAACGGGCGGTAGATGTCTTCGACTTCCACAAGCGTCATAGCGTCCTCAATGGACTTCGCGATTTCGGGGGTCATTTTTTCCTGTTCGGTGATGGACGCGGAAATTTCTTCCTTGCGTTTTTCGAGATTCCGCAGATAGGTGAGCCTGTCCGCAAGCGCACGCAAAACAACATCGTCCAGAGAGCCTGTCTGTTCCTTACGATAACGGGCAATGAACGGGATTGTCTTATCGTCGTCAATCAACGCGACTGTATTATCAACTTGCTCTTGCCGAAGATTAAATTCTTTGGCAAGCATTTGATTTATATTCATATAATTACTCCTTTGAGAACTTTTCGGGCAAAATTACAGACCGAAAACCGCAAGTATATTTTACCATAAAAATCTCTAAATTTCAAGTACTTTTTTGGACTTTTTCATAAAATATGAATCAGAACACTTTCCTATTGACAAATCTGCAAAAAAATGATATAATTAAACAAATATGAAAAACGGGAGTAATTATGTTAAAAAAATTTATAGCGCATTTCTTTAACGCGGTAATCGGCGGAATGATGATTGGAATCGGCGGCTGCGTGAGTCTTTCGTGCGAGAATAAGATTGTCGGAGCGGTGCTGTTCTCATTGGGACTGTTCGCGATAATTCAGTTCGGATTCGGGCTGTACACCGGGAAAATCGGCTATGTTCCGCTCAGAAAGCCGATTTATCTTGTCGAATGTGCCGCGACTCTGCTCGGAAACGCGGTCGGAACATTCATTGACGCGTTTCTGCTGCGAAATACGCATATCTTCGCGACAATCGGCGAGAAAGCCAACGTGAGCGTCCTCACAAAGGTGAACGACAATCTGTTGAGTGCGTTCATATTGGCGGTGTTCTGCGGAATTTTGATGTTCCTTGCCGTGGAAAACGCGCGAATGTGCCGCGAGGAAAAGGCACACCCTGAAAAGGTCGTTGGCGTTATCCTGTGTGTGACGGTATTTATAATCAGCGGGTTTAACCACTGTGTCGCCGATATGTTCTACATATTCCTTGCGGGACAGTTCCCGGTGAGTGCGGTTTACCTTCTAATCGTGATTCTCGGAAACACTGTCGGCGGAATGTTGATTCCTCTGCTGAAAATGCTGACGGAAAAGCCTTTTGAACGTGATAAATAGCAAAAGGGAGTGCTTCAGCACCCCCCTTTTGTTAATCAAAATAAAATAGTTCCTCGAATTTCTTGTCTAGCGCGATACATAAAATCAGCGCGAGCTTTGCCGTGGGATTGAACGTTCCCGTTTCTATGGAGCTTATTGTGTTCCGCGAAACTCCGACCACTTCCGCAAGCTGAGCCTGCGACATTCCCTTTTCCGTTCTGGCTTGCTTGAGGTTATTTCTGAGTATCAATTCCCCGTCCATTACTGTCCCCCGAAGTACTTACAGAAATACATTACCGTCCACATTATCCCGACCGCGCCGAAAATAACTCCCAAAATAATGTAATGTGTACGCTTGGTTTTTATGAAACGGTAAATATTCCCAACCGACGCAGCTATGGCAAGTGTTGCGGCGTAATCCTCAATCGGCATATCTCTTTCAAGCTTTGAGTACGAAAAAACGCATAAGCACACAAACATCGCCATAATAATCCAAATCATTGATTTGTCCTGAATGAATTGTTCCATTTCATCGGATTTCTGCGCGTGCCTTATCAAGAATTTCATCTTTTTTCATTGGAATCCTCCTTAAAGTCCTTGAAAATATCTTACAACAAAAAATGCCGTAAAAGCAGCCATCAATATTGCAATCACCAAATAACAAATTTGTTTCAGCTTTACAAAGCGGTAAATGAAGCATACCATCATTGAAAAGTCGATAATCGCTATCAAGTCTGATATGGGGGCGTCCTCGCCGCGCATAACGGCGAAAAATCCCACTGCGACAGCCATTGCCCCAACCGTCCACAGTGCCGAGCGGTCGCGGATAAATTTTTCACGTTCATCGGATTTCTCCGCACGTGCCTTTTCTAAAATATCTTCTTTTTTCATTACAAAACCTCCTTAAAGTTGTGCCAAGTTTTCTTTGCAATTATATTATACCACTGCCAAGTTTACTTGTCAAGTACTTTTGCCAAGTTTTCTTTACATTTGTAAAAAACGCACAATTTCAACAGCGAAAATTGTGCGTTTTGTCATATATGGATTTGAAAGTCGCCGAAATCGTGGATTCCTTTATCTTGAAAATTGTTTTCGTAAAGCTCTCCGAATGCCTCATCAATTCGGTCGATAATGTTCATTGGTAGGTTTGGATTATAGTGCCCGGGCATTATATCGGTAAACGCAAGTGTTTTGATTTTCTTGATTGATTCCCAGAACTGCATTGGGTCGGTTGACGGATAAAAGCAATCCAAACAGCCCAAGTACACCAAATCGCCTGTATAGAGGTATCCACGCTGAAGCTCGAAAAAACAACAATGCCCCGGAGAGTGTCCCGGTGTATGGATCACTACCACATCACGGTCTCCGAGCGAGAATACATCTCCATTATACAGTAACATATTTGGTGTTCCGTGATAAATCTGATATTGGTCTATGTCGAATCCGTCAGGAAGATATTCCGCGCCTTCGATTATCTGCTGCTTTATATCGCTTAATTTAAGTGGGAAATTTCCGCTTATCCAGTCAAGCTCCGCAGGATGAACGGCGATATTGTCGAATCCCGCGTGACCGCCGATGTGGTCCCAGTGAGCGTGGGTCGTTACCACCTGAATCGCGCGCGGGTTCAGCTTCGGAAAGAATCTGCGCGCAATATAGTCAACCGCGAACGCCAAATCCTCAATACCCATTCCCGTGTCGATAACCAGAATCCGATAACTGCCAAACAGAAGATAACAGTGCGTTTCTTCGCGGTGGGAGTACTCACTGAATAAAAATGTTTCCCTGTCAATCGCCTCGATTTTGAACCAATAATCCAAAATTAATCACCGCCTTATTTTATTGAGAAATCGTTACATCAAATATTTCATCATATTCTACATTAAGAATTTGTTTTAACAGAATTATCTCATCGGGATAAAGATGTCGCTGACCTACTTCAATCTTCGCTACGGCACTTCTGGTAATATCACAGCCGTTAATTTGCAGCTTGGCGGCTATCTGTTCTTGAGTCAAATTTCTCTTCTCACGCAATTTCCTTATGTTGTTTCCGATTGCCGTTTCAATTTCTTTGTTCATTTTGCGCAAAATCCCCTTACAAATTTTGTTCTCAAATAGGTGCAAAAAACTATTGACTTTATTATAACCCTGTGGTATAATAATATTGCACCTATATAGGTGCAATATTATTTTTTCATTTAAGGAGGACGTATTATGTCAAATTTGTTAAGCTTGTTGAAGAAAAGAAGAATTTTAACAGCAAGCTCGGATCAGTATTGGATTTGTCCAAGATGCGGAACAGTCAATGTAAGAGGAGCTTCCAGATGCACAGAATGCAAAAACCACCGTCCTTGGTAAGAGCTTTGTTTACTTTTGCTTAACCGCAAAAAATAACCGAATCGGTTTTATTCACCGATTCGGTTATTTTTATAAGTTAATAAAGCGATTTCTTAAACTAAAAATGGATTTATTTTTCACATTCGTCAATCTGACTTTGATAGTAATCAAGCAGTTCGCCAAATCTTTGGAAATGAACAACCTCGCGTTCGCGAAGGAATTTAATGACCTCGTTGACATCGGGATCGTCGCTCATTCGGAGAATGTTGTCGTAGGTTGCGCGGGCTTTCTGTTCCGCAGCTAAATTCTCTACCAAATCGGCAATCGGATCAGCCTTGGATTGTAAATACGCGGCTGTAAACGGCACTCCCGCGGCACTTGCGGGATAAACCGCATTGCCGTGATCTACATAATATGCCCCCGAGCCGTACTTATCAAAACTCCTTGCGCCTTCGCCGTCCGTCAGCTGTCCGACAATGCTTCCGATTATCTCAAGGTGCGCAAGCTCCTCGGTGCCGATGTCCGTCAAAAGTGCCTTGCCACGGTTGTCGGGCATTGTAAATCTTTGCGAAAGATAGCGCAACGATGCGGAGAGCTCTCCGTCCGGACCGCCGTAATCCAATTTGATATGTTCTTATTCGTCAGAGTTTTGCCAGCTTTTCACTAATAAATTCCATCGTTTTCAATGCGCTTCTCGCGCCTCCTGTCGCTACTCGAACACTCTCCAGTCTGAGCGGCGAAGTATCGGGAACAAATGCGTAATCTCCATATCCGAGCATCTGCAAGTCCAAAACCCCGTCCCCCGAGGAAATCACACATTTTGGCTTCAGAATATTTTCGCACAACCACTTCAGTGCCGAACCCTTGGTTATGTTCGCTGGAATCGCGAGACACTTATGTCCCTGCCGCTCGAAAATCCAATCCGTATAAATCTCACTTAATTCATTGATTGCGCTGTCAAACTCGGAAACATCATCAACCTTGCACAACAAAAAGATTGAATCCACAAATTCAACCTCTGTAACGCGGGTTTTTAATTCCGTTTCAAAATAGTGCGTTATTTCCTTGCGCATAGTATGATTGATACCCGCCGTGACAATTTCGCTCCATTTACGGATAGGCTTTCCGTTATGGAGGATAAATCCGCCATTGGACACAACCGCGTACTCGGGAGCGGCTTTCTGCCACAATTCAACTCGATTGTAGCGCATTAAATCCCTGGTTGTCGCGGGAATAAACATCACTCGCGAATCCTCCGCCAGACGCTTCAGATTCGCCCGCACTTCCCTGTCCATATAACTCAGCTCCGTGTTGTTGCGGCGTTCCACACAGATAAAATCCCCCTCGGACTTATGCGAATCCAGAAATCTCCGCGAAAAAATAAGCGTCTGGTCCAAATCCGACGCGTAAACCAGTTTATTCATAGATTCCTCCCGTCAGGCATCCGCCAACTCTTTAATAATTCCGCACGCCTTATAGCTTCCAAGGTTAAACGGAATAACGCGAACACCTTTCTCCTCACACAGCGCGAAAATATGCCTCAAATCAAAATCGCTTCGGTCGGCTCGCTCATCAATAAGCACTGCCCACGGAACTCGTCGCAGCAATACCCTTGTAGTTTCACCGATTCCGGGTTTTACCTTGAGATAGTCCTTGATTCCGAAATTATTACAGATTCGCCTAACCACCGACATTCCCGACTCGGAAAGCTTCTCAATTCCACGGATTTCATCGGGTAAAGGCGTAAAACATTCCGAAATCTTATCCACAAAATCGCGGCTTAAATCTTGTGTCTCAAAATTCTCGAAATACACAGCACCGTGGAAATCTCCCTCAGCAATGTTAATATTCTCGTTCAGAATTGACCTGCTTATAAGTCCGCTGACTATGCTGTTCAGGCACGCCGTAGGGAGCAGAAAATCCTCGTGAGTTCCGCAGAACGGCGTTATATTCGCGGGGTCTGCCAATACATACAAATCGTCACGCAGACCCGACCACTTTTTGTCCGTCCAAATCAATGACTCTACTGCATCGCTTAGCTGAGTTTTAATCGCGCCCTTCCCCGTCCAACCGTCAACGAAGAAAATATCTGTTGTCGCGGATTTACCCGTAGAAATTTCGCGCTCATAGATATATTCCATCGCGTTGATGTCAATTCCTTTATCTCGGATAATGCTTATCGCGTAATGCGGGCACTCACAGCCCATAAATCCGGATATATACCGTTTCAATAGCACTCCCACGGGAATTCCCGCACGCGCCAGACTGACAATAACAGGTCTTGGGGATTTGGTAATCATCGCCGCCAAATTAGCGGTCATCCGCGCTATTTTGTGCTTATACCGCTCCACCGCTTCAAAATACAAATCCAGATACTCCTGACTCGGTAATTTTTCCAACGGGAGCATAGAACTGTAATGCGCCCCACTCTGAATCCGTTTTTCACGCTCCTCAGTAGGCAGAGGTTTCATAACCCCCGTTAAATCCTTAAGCAGAATTTCAACATCATTCACTGAATAAGTTGATTTCACCGTCTTCATTTTTCCTCCGCAATATGTACAACAATAAATCTTCCGCAGTTAAGTATACTGCCGAATCGTGAAAAATTTTCGCTTTCACCCGCGTCTGTAACCAAAATCGCGACATCTGTGCGTTCCTCGAAATTATACAGATACGTTATCCGATTGCGGTCATATACGCTCGGAATCTCGGTTTTGCTGTGAATCCCATCAGGATCGCGGCTTATCACATCAATCGGACTTTGCGTTGTACTATGACAAATAACGGTAAATCCGATATTTTCCAAATATTCCGCAATTCTTATCGGAACATACATAAACTCCTCCGTGCCAATAACGCGGACTGTTTCTCCTTTTAGTTTCAAGGAGTCAACCGCCACAAAAACAGATGATAAATCACGGTTGGACTTATGCGTCAGCCGCTCCCTTACCGAAACCGAAACATTGATAAACTCCGTTCTTGCGGAATTTTCACACGACAATTCGGTTTGCGGAAGTGTTTCTGAAACCGCCATTTTCTGA
>CAYZQU010000090.1:0-5827 GCA_964480645.1 uncultured Ruminococcus sp.
ATGGAGCGTCTATTGTGCGGAGACGTCGGTTTCGGAAAGACCGAAGTGGCTCTGAGAGCCGCTTTCAAGTGTGTCGAATCGGGGAAGCAGTGCGTGCTGTTAGCTCCGACTACCGTGCTTGCGTGGCAGCATTTTCAAACGGCGACCGCGCGAATGGAAGGTTTTCCCATAAATATCGCGCTGCTTTCACGTTACAAATCACAGTCGGAAATGAAGGAAATTCTTCGCGGACTTGCAAGCGGGCGCGTCGATTTAGTCATCGGAACTCATCGTATAATCCAGAACGACGTAAAATTCAAGGACCTCGGATTGGTCATAATCGACGAGGAACAGCGGTTCGGTGTGGCGCACAAGGACAAATTCAAGGAAGCGTTCGCGGGCGTGGACATTCTGTCGCTATCCGCGACGCCGATTCCGCGCACGCTGAATATGGCAATGAGTGGAATCCGCGATATGAGCGTGCTTGACGAGCCGCCGCAGGACAGACAGCCCGTGGCGAGCTTTGTCATTGAACACGATTGGGGCGTGATTGCGGGCGCAATCCGCAAGGAGCTTCGCCGCAGCGGGCAGGTCTATTACATCCACAACCGAATTGACAGTATCTACAAATGCGCGGAACAGCTTGGGCAGCTGGTTCCCGAAGCGAAAATCGGCGTGGCGCACGGCAGGATGCCCGAGGGTGAACTGCTGGAAATATGGCGGCAGTTGTTGGACGGCGATTTGGACGTGCTTGTCTGCACCACCATCATTGAAACGGGCGTGGACGTACCGAACGTCAACACGCTGATTATCGAAAACGCGGACTATATGGGTCTGGCACAGCTCCATCAGCTTCGCGGACGCGTCGGGCGGACGAATAAGCGTGCCTACGCGTATTTCACGTTCCGCCCGGGAAAGGTGCTGTCGGAGATTTCACAGCGCCGTCTGGACGCAATCCGCGAATTTACGCAGTTTGGCAGCGGATTCCGCATTGCCTTGCGGGATTTGGAGATTCGCGGCGCGGGGAATATTCTCGGCGCTTCACAAAGCGGACATCTTGCGAACGTTGGCTATGATATGTATTTACAGCTTTTGGATGAGGCTGTTCGCGAGGAGCGCGGCGAAAAGCCCGCTCCGCGTGAGGAATGCCTTGTTGACATACGAATCAACGCGTTCATACCCGAAAAGTATATTTCCAATCAGGCTCAGCGCGTGGATTGCTACCGAAAAATCGCGCGGATTTCGTCCGACGAGGACGCATCCGACATCACCGATGAGCTTATAGACCGTTACGGAGAGCCGCCTGAGCCTGTTTTGGGACTGATTGACGTCGCGCTTTTTCGAAATATGGCGGCTCGCGCAGGAATCTCCGAAATTTCACAAATCAGCAATGACCTGATATTTTACATCTCGAAATTCGATATGCTGAAGATTTCGGCGGTCACGAAAGCAGTCGGTAAGCGTATGCGATTGGAAACAACAGGAAAACCGCGAATGCTGGTAAATGTTGGCGATGAGAACGCGCTTAACGTGATGAAAACCGTTGTAAACGCGATGGATAAAGCGTCTGCAGGTAATTCCGAGGGCAAAAGCTGATGGAAAAGTTTCCCTTTTCGGACGATAACAAGCGTTATCACACTTTAGCGTATCACAACAGGAAAACATACGGGGTAAGAGTCTGCAAAGCCACTGTTGACGCGGGTTTGACGTGTCCGAACATAGATGGAAAACGCGGGTTCGGCGGCTGTGCGTTCTGCGCGCAAATTCCCGGATGTGAACAATCTGTGAAAGAGCAGTTTGAAGCGGAGAAAACGCGGATTCACGCGAAATTTCCCGACGCGAAAATTCTGCTCTATTACGCGGCTCACAGTAATACCTACTGCTCTGCTGGTCATTTATCGGAGATGCTTCGGGAAGTCTTGGATCTGGACGCGTTCGGAGTATCAATCGCCACTCGCGCGGATTGCCTTGATGAGAAAAAAACCGAGCTGTTAAGCTGTTTTCCGCGTCCGCTGACCGTGGAACTGGGGCTTCAGACCGCGCACGATTCCACAGCCGCGCTTGTGAATCGCTGTCACATGTTTGCGGAATTTCTGCGCGGATATGAACTTCTGAAAGCGCACAATATCCGCGTTTGCGTGCATATCATCAACGGTTTGCCGCGTGAAAGCACCGAGATGATGCTTGAAACCGCGCAAATTCTCGGAAAGCTTCGACCTGACGGAGTAAAAATCCACTTATTGCACATATTACAAGGCACAAATTTGTGTAATATGTACAAACGCGGAGAATTGACGCCTCTTGAAAAATCCGAGTACATAGACATCGTCGCGCGCCAGTTGGAGCTGTTTCCGCCCGAAACGGTCATAGAGCGCGTTACCGGGGACGGCGATAAGCGATTGCTTGTAGCGCCGCTGTGGAGCGCGGACAAGATTTCGGTGCTGGGCGGACTGGACAAGCGTCTTGTTGAATTGGACACGTTTCAGGGTAGGAGGTTCACGTGAATAATCCCAAGAAACCAATCTACGAGCGGATTTACGAGTCCCTTAGAACCGATATTCTAACGGGAAAGCTAAAAGCGGACGACAAACTTCCAAGCAAGCGCGCGCTCGCCGAACAGCTTCAGGTCAGCATAGTCACAGTTACAAACGCTTATGAACAACTTATCGCCGAGGGATATGTCCGCTCTGTTCAGCGAAGCGGCTATTATGTGCAGTACAGCGGCGGCGCAGTGGAACTGAACCCGCTATCCGAACCGATTTATGAGGAACTCCCGCCCGAGGACGAATCCGCCGAGCCAAGCGGTCTGTTTCCGTTTTCGGTGTGGACGCGGCTTATGCGGCGGGTGATTCTTGAAAAGGGAACAGCGTTGCTAAAGCCCGTTGCAAACGGCGGAGCGTATGAACTGCGCGCGGCGATTTCGGGGTATCTGTACCGCGTGAGAGGGCTGTATCAGCCGCCTGAGCGTATTATTATCGGGTCGGGCGCGGAATATATGTACAACCTGCTGATTCAGCTTCTGGGGCGCGAGAAGCGTTATTCCGCCGAGAATCCGGGATTTCCAAAATTACCCAAAATTTACGCGCTGAATAATGTAAATTTCTCTTTAATTTCACTTGACGAGTATGGAATGAATGTTTCGGACTTGCTGGAAAAGCGCGTTGACGTTGCCCATATTTCGCCCGCGCACCACTTCCCGACAGGCATTGTTATGCCGATTTCGCGCAGATTGGAGCTTGCGGATTGGGCGGTAAAAAAACAAAAGTTCATAATTGAGGACGAATATGACAGTGAGTTCCGCTGGAGCGGAAAACCGCTCCCCACATTGTACGGACAGGGCGCGGAAGGGCGCGTAATCTACATCAACACGTTTTCGCAGACCATCGCGCCATCTGTGAGAATCAGTTATATGTGCCTTCCTGAGGAGTTATATGAACAATGGCAGAGCCGCCTTGGATTCTATGCAAGCACCGTACCCGTGTTTGAGCAGTTCACGCTTGCGAAATTCATCTCGGAGGGATATTTTGAACGCCATCTCAATCGCGCAAAGAAGCATTTCCGCCACGTTCGGGAGCTTGTAATCCGTTTTCTGGAGAGCTTTGACGGAGTGGAGATTTCCGAGTCCAACGCGGGACTCCACTTTACCGCGCGGATTCCCGAAAATTCCACGGAAATTATTTCCAAATGTGAACAGTTTGGAATAAAAATCACGCCGATTTCCCAATATTACGCGGAAAATTCTCCGATTTCCGCCGATGTGAAAGACTTATCAGTTGTAAACTTCGCTTCCGCAGATGAGGAAAAGATAAAATCTGGTCTTATAAAATAATCTTAATTTGGGTATTGAGATATATCCAAATTGTGCTATAATGAATTATGCAAGAAAGAAACTTACAAAATTCATATAATGGAGAACAACTATGAAAAAAGAACAGATTTTGAAGCTCTGTGTTACAGGAATGTTTACGGCATTGATTTGCGTCGCGACAATGGTAATTCAGATTCCCGCGCCGTTGGCGGGATATGTTCACTTTGGCGACTGTTTTATCCTTATTGCCGCATGGATTCTCGGACCATGGTATGGATTCGCGGCGGGCGGAATAGGCTCGGCACTGGCGGATTTATTGACGGGCTACGCTCACTACGTCCCCGGAACGTTGATTATCAAAGGCTTGATGGCGGTTGCTGCCGCGTTGATTGTCCGCGCATTCATCAAAAAAAGCGACAAACTGCGCTTACCGGGGTTCGTGGTAAGCGGGTTTGCCGCCGAGATGATTATGGTTGCGGGGTATTATCTGTATAAGGCAACGTTTTTGCAGCGCGGCTTTATCGCGACTTTGGCGAACATACCCTCAAACTGCGTTCAGGGCGCGTTTGGTCTGGTTTTGGGAGTTGCGCTGATTCAGATAATCGTCAAGACTCCCGTGGTGAAAAAATTTCACGTTTACGCGGGCTGACCGAAATGTTCTTTCTGCCGTTTTTTCAAACGTTTCCAGATGATTATGTAACACACGACGTGCGTCAGCAGAGTTACCGTCCATGTAACGGGGTAGGAAAGGTAAACCGTCGTGATTTTGTGATATTCGGGAATTTGGAAAATCGTAACAATCCAAAGAATTCGCAGACCGCACGCGCCGATTACCGACACAATCATCGGCATAATCGAGTATCCCAGACCACGGAGCATTCCGACCATCACGTCCATCATTCCGCACAGCGCGTAAGTTGTGACGATATAGCTCATACGCACCATTCCCGCGGCGATGATTTCGGCGCGGTTTGGGCTGTCGCTGTTGGTATATATTCCCACAAGCTGAGGACCGAACAGGTATGCTGTCCAGCCCAGTGCCAGTCCCGTGACAGCCACGCAGACAAGCGAGCTTGCGAGAATTTTGGGGATTCGGTTATATTTTTTTGCACCGACGTTTTGCCCCGTGAACGTAATCGCCGCCTGATAGAACGTATTCATTGCCATATAGATGAACATTTCAATGGACTGCGCCGCAGAGTTTCCGTTCACTACCGTATCTCCAAACAGGTTAACCGAAGACTGGATAACCACGTTGGAAAGCGAGAAAATCACGCCCTGAAGCCCTGCGGGAACTCCCACGCGGACTACCGAGCCGAGTACGTGCTTTTTGATTTTCAGCTTGCGAAGGTCAAGGTGAATCGCGTTCTTTTCGCGAATCATACAAATTACGGTCAGTGTCGCGGAGATAGTCTGCGAAATGATAGTAGCCAACGCGACTCCTGCAACGTCCATCTGAGCGACAATTACGAACAGTAGGTTCAACCCAATATTTACCACGCCCGCAATCGAGAGAAAATACAGCGGGCGTTTGGTGTCTCCGATGGCGCGCAGAATGGACGAGCCGAAGTTGTACACCATTGACGCGGGCATTCCAAGAAAGTAGATTTGCAGATAGAGAGTTGCCAGCGGAAGTTGATTTTTGGTTGCTTTCATAAGAACAAGCATTTCAGGCGCGAGAAACACGCCGATTACGGCAAGCACCGCGCCGCAAATCACGGAGAGCAGCATTGAGGTGTGAACGGCGTCCTGCATATCGCGTTCGGAGTGCGCTCCGTGCGCGCGTGAGGCGACAATGTTCACTCCGACCGACAATCCGATAAACAGGTTTGTAAACAGGTTTATAAGCGCGGTCGTAGAACCCACCGCGCCCATAGAGTTATCCCCTGCGAACTGCCCCAGTACGATTACGTCCGCAGCATTGAACAACAGTTGAAGCACTCCCGACGCCATCAGCGGCAGTGAAAATCGAATCATCTTGCCGAGTACAGACCCGCTGCACATATCAATAGTATAATCCTTTGCCATAATTCCACTCTC
>CAYZQU010000090.1:5837-7430 GCA_964480645.1 uncultured Ruminococcus sp.
TTTCTAATATTTCTAACATAACAATTATAGCACAAAATTCCTCATTTGTCCAGATAAATCCGATGTGAAATATGCATAAATAAATTGTGGAATTATTGTAACCTTTTGTAGGAATTTGTTACCAAACTGTAACCGGATTGTAACCGTTTTGTAGTTGATTTTCGGTCTTGTTCGTGCTAGAATATAAGCAGATGGAAACATCAATACATTTTACTCTTTAAGGAGGAATCATTATGAAAAAACTTTCTGCTGTAATCGTAACAGTCCTGATGCTCGCGAGCCTCACCGCCTGCAACAACAAGCCGTCTCAAGTTCCGCCTTCTGCGGAGATAATCCCGGAATCCGCGTCGGAGAGCATTTCGGAACCTAATTCCGATGAGAGCGCCGACATTCAGAAATCCGAGGGAGACTCTGCCACTTCCGATACGGAATCCGTTCCCACCGAGAGTAATACGGAATCTGTTCCCACCGAGAGTAATACGGAATCCGTTTCTACCGAGAGCAATACGGAATCCGTTCCTACCGAGAGCATTACGGACTCCGATAACAGTTCATTGGAGAACAAGCCCGTTACGAGCAAGACGCTCCCGCTTAAGGAGTACCCCGTGGGATCGTACTTCACCAAGAACGGTATGCCCTGTGACGACCACGACAGCTGCGATTGGTCTGTTGATAACTGCAATTGCATAAACTTTGACCGCTCGATTCAGTCAATGGGGTTCGCGAAATACGTATATTTCACGGTCACCGGCAAGCACGTAAACGATAATAAAATCGGCGTTGACGCGGACTTAACATCTCAGACCGCGAATTTAGAGCTTGCAAACCTTCCCGAGGGCGCGTACATAGCGGTAACGCAGAAGAACGGCGTTCCGTTCCAGATGGCGAAGATTTCTTCTGACGACAACGGAATCACCGTCTATGGTGCAAACTATGGCGGAGGCTGCAAGGTTAGCGTTCTGACGTTCACTTGGGAGCAGTTCGCGGAGAAGTTCCCTCACCTTGACTGCATAGCGAAATAAAGCGTTTCCCCCGCCAAATCGGCGGGGGAAAATAGTGTTTACTCGAAAGAATCTTCATCTTTCCGGGAGTTGAACAGCTCCACGAGCTTTTTCATTTCCTCCTCGGTGAGGGAAACACCCTTGCTCATACGCGTGTGGTCGGGACTCCAGTCGCGAATATCATATTTCGCGTCGTGACCGTTCCAACTTACCATATTCAGTTCGCGCGTCCAGCCCTTGGCGTTCTCGGAGATAACTCCAAGCTCCTTGGTAATCTCAAAAGTGATGTCTGCCATTTAATTTTCCTCCTTAGATTCAGCCGACTTTTTGGGTTGCTTTTTCTTCTTTATTTTGGTTGTATCGGCGGCGATAATGCCGTCGTAGACCGCGTAATATTTCGGGGGTATCAGCTTGTTTAAGTGAAGCTTTCCGAAAAACCACCCCTTGAAATCCGCCTTGTCGTAGATTTCGTTGAGTTAGGATTTTATGTGTTAAGGTTCTCCACCTACCGTCAGAAATTACAACAAACTACCGGGAGGCTCATACCTGAAGAATAAAACCACCGAATTTCATACTATTACTAGAATTTCAA
>CAYZQU010000091.1:0-600 GCA_964480645.1 uncultured Ruminococcus sp.
CACTTTTTTCCCAAATTGTCAACCCCGTACCCTTTTAATTGTAAATTTTGTCCAAAACTATTGACAATATCCAAAATTTGAGTTATAATGGATAGTAAGGGTATTAAAAGAAATTTAATAAACGGTTATAATCCGAAAATTTATCCAATATGGAGGAAAATAAAATGTCCGATTACATCAGAAGACTTCCTGTGTACCTGCTGCTTGATTGCAGCGGCTCTATGTCGGGCGAACCGATCGAAGCCGTTAAGCAAGGTATCAAGACGCTTCTTTCGGAGCTTCGCGGAGATCCGCAGGCATTGGAAACCGCATTTTTGTCTATCATAACGTTTGACAGCTCTGCGCGGCAGCTTATGCCGCTTACCGAGCTTATGCTGTTCAAAGAACCACCGCTTCAGGCGGGAGGCGCGACCGCTCTCGGAGGGGCGTTGAAGGTTCTTGCGGATTGCGTGCGTAACGAGGTTCGCACCTCCACCGCTACGCAAAAGGGCGACTGGAAGCCGCTTGTGTTCCTCATGACAGACGGTGCGCCCACCGATAACATTGATGAGGGCGTTGACGCAATTCGGAATGTTTCCGTTGGAAACATTATCGCGTGCG
>CAYZQU010000091.1:610-7360 GCA_964480645.1 uncultured Ruminococcus sp.
GATGAACAACCTCACTGCCGGCGATATGGCGCAGTTCTTCGCGTGGGTATCCGGCTCTATCAAGGCGTCCTCCAGAAGCATCGACGCCGCTCCCGGCGCGCCAGTACAGCTTCCGCCGCCGCCTCAGGGATTTGTTATTGTTCCTTAAATATGAACGCAAATTTGCCACGTATTGACAAATTTGCTATTAAAATAGGTAAAGTTGATGATTAATGAATTTAACCCCTCTTCCGAGGAAATTCACGAGCAGCAGCTCACTATGAAAATTGATGAGGTTCTCCCTCCGGAAAATAAGGTCGAGCTTGCCAAAGAGCCGATTCCGGACGAAACTCCGAAAGCTCCGGAAAAAACACTTCCCAAGCTGCCGCAGAATCCCGTAACGCAAAAAACCGCCGCCCCGCTCTCCGATATGGAGGTTATGGAGCATACGGCGGGAATCTGGCATTATATGGATATTATCGACAACGGTACGGAAAAGCATACCGAGTCTCACCAAAAACGCTCCTCCGCGCCATTCGGAGAGGTAATCGGCGCGCGTGTGCGCGGAAAAAAGCACAAACACGAGGGCACGAATTGCGACGATTACTTTGAATTTTCCGCAACGGAGGATTTCGCAGTTGCCGTGGTTTGTGACGGAGCAGGCTCTAAGCCGATTTCGAGAATCGGTTCGCGGGTTTCCGCCGAGACCGCCGTTTCATTCCTGAAAAAGTCTCTGGGTGAATTATTCACGCAGATGCCCGAACTGAAAAGCGGACTTTCCGCAGATTTAAGCTCGGCGGAATTTATGGCGGCTTGCGGACGAATCGCGCCTTTGATTCGTCAGTCCGCACAGGAGGCGTTTAAGGCTCAACGTGAGGAACTGGCGAGGATTTCCGAGGACGAGAAATATCAGACCGCGCTGGGACGCGCTCCGATGCTCTCGGACTTGTCCACGACGTTTTTGGCGGCGGTGGTGATTCCCGTAATGGTAAATGGCACTCGTGAAACGTTTATGGCGTGCGTTCAGGTCGGGGACGGCTGTATCTGCGCGATTGACAGTGCGGCAGACAGCGCAAAATGTCTACGATTGATGGGCGAAGCGGACAGCGGAGCTTTCTCGGGAGAGACGGATTTTCTATCCGAAAAGACCGTCAAGCCCGATATTCTGGGGGCGAAAACGCGAATCTCCCGCGGCAGTTCGGACACTATCCTGCTGATGTCGGACGGAGTTGCGGACGATTACTTCCCCGCGAACCCAATGATGGAGCGGCTTTATCTCGATTTACAGCTTAACGGGATAATCCCGATTGAGGGGAAAATCCCGCCGAGCGAAGACCCCGCGCCGATTCGCTTTAAATGCGTCAGCCAATCACAGCAGAGCGTTGCGCTTCAGTACACCAAACAACTGCTGTCGGGCAATTCCGAGGACGCTATGAGGGCGCTGTGGGATAAGCGTGACGCGCTGAAATGCCACTCGCTGGACGCGTTTAGAATCAATATCGGGGACACTCCCGAGGAGCGTCTGTGCGTGTGGCTGGACAATTACAACGAACGTGGGAGCTTCGATGATAGGACACTGGTGTGCATAAGGATGTCAACTAATGAATTCTAATATTCGTACTGCCGTGCTTGAAAGCGGCGATACAATTGAATATGTGTATGACCTGAATGCGCCGCGCGGCGGTATGAAGCACACGTTTTTCACTCCGGATAAGCGGTTTGCGGTGCAGTTTTTCAATAATCCGCAGGACGCGCTCGACCCGCGTCTTCAGGACCGAATCCGCACGATTACGACTATCTACAATCCGACGCTTTCGGAAGCGAACGGCGGCGCACTCGGCAATACCGAAAAGACCGCCGAGTATTTCAGGCATCGGTTTTGCTGGCCTGTGGCGATTGTGCGAAGTCCCGAATTCGGGATTGTCTGCCCAACATATCCCAGCAACTTCTTCTTTGGCGCGGAAGCGTCTTCGGTGCTGAATCTCAAGGGCAAGGACAAAAAATCCAACTGGTTCACCGGAAAAAACCGCAAATACCTTGCTCCCGCCGAACGCGGGGATTTCCGCACAATGCTCGGCGTGGCAATCGGACTATCAAGGACGATTCGCCGAATGCACCAAGCGGGGCTTGCACACTCGGATTTGTCCTGCAACAATGTGCTTATAGACCCAAAATCGGGGAGCGCGGTGGTTATTGACATCGACTCTTTGGTTGTTCCCAACAAGTACTTTCCCGAGGTTGTGGGAACGCGCGGCTACATAGCGCCGGAGGTTCTCGCGACACTGGATCTGGACATATCCGACCCGAATCGCGCTCTGCCGAATGTTCTGACCGACCTGCACGCTCTGCCCGTACTGATTTACGAATATCTGTTCTGTCGGCATCCTCTGCTCGGACCGAAAATATACAGCACGCGAAGCGCCGAGGAGGACGACCATCTGGCGCTTGGGGCTAAGGCAACATTTATTGAGAATCCGAACGACACTTCAAATCGTCCACCCGATTTGGGCGTAACGATAAAGTCGCTTTCGGAGGACTTAGAGCGTCTGTTTCTGCGGGCGTTTGTGGACGGACTTCATAACCCGTCGGAGCGTCCGACCGCAATGGAATGGGAGCGCGTTCTGCTCTCCGCGTGGGACAAACTGGTTCCGTGCTCTAATCCGCGGTGCGAAAAGAAGTGGTTCATTCTGCGCGACCCGAAAAATCCGGTTTGCCCGTTCTGCGGGACGCGAATTAAAAACGGCGTGATTCGTCTAATGTTCAAGAGCGAACTTCGCGGAAAGAAAGGCATTTACCGGGATAAGGGCGAGCTTGCAGTGTTTGACGGACTTCCGCTTTATGACTGGCACGTGTTCTCGAACGTTTATAATGATGAAAAAGCAAGTCCCGATATGCGCGGGTACGTATCCTACTACAATGGCAGGTGGATTCTCGTGAACAGCGACATTGACGGAATGATTTCGCCGTCGGGAATGCCCGTTCCAAAGGGCAGAGCAATCGAACTTAAGGACGGCGCGGTCTTCCTTATGACCAACCGCGAAAATGGTTTGCTGTGCGAGGTTACTATCGGTTGATACGCGTTTATTTCCATATTATGGATAACGCGCTGAAATAAATAATTTCACGAAAGGAAAAATCAATGAAGAAATTTGGACTCACAGACAAGGAAGTTGCCGAAAGCAAACAAAAATATGGCGACAACTCCATGACGGAACAAGCTCACGAGAGCTTCTGGGATAAGCTTAAGGGCAACCTCGGCGACCCGATGATCAAGATTCTGATTGTCGCGCTGTTGATTAACGTTGTACTTGCCGTTCTCGGAATCACGGGAGTTATTAAAGAGGGCGCGCCCGAATGGTACGAGCCGCTTGGAATCTTTGTCGCGATTTGCCTTGCGACGCTGGTTTCAACATTCTCGGAATACCGCAACGAAAACGCGTTCCAGAAGCTTCAGGAAGAGGCTTCGCGGATTATGGTCAAGACCTACCGCAACGGTGTTATCGCCGAAGTACCGATTAATGACATTGTAGTCGGGGACGCGATTCTGTTGCAGTCGGGCGACAAAATCCCTGCGGACGGAATCATTATTGACGGCGATTTGAAAGTAGACCAGTCCGTGCTGAACGGCGAGAGCCGTGAGGCTAAGAAACTCGCGATTCCCGAGGGCTGGACAGATACCGATGAGAACACCAATTTCGATAACGAACACAAGGTCTTTCGCGGCGCGGTTGTCTGCTCCGGAAATGCAGTTATGCAGGTTACGGTAGTCGGCGACAAGTCCGTTTACGGTAAAATTGCAAGTGAGCTTCAAACCGATGACGACCGCGACACTCCCCTGAAAGTCAAGCTCGGCAAGCTCGCGAACGGAATCTCCAAATTCGGCTACATCGGCGGTATTGCCATTGCTGTGGCAATGCTCGCGAAAACGCTCCTCATTGACACTGGCGGCAACCCGATGGCGTTCCTTATGGTGGACAATGTGTTCCAGTGGGCGGCGTTGTTAGAAGCTGTTATCCAAGCGATTATGCTGGCGGTTATTATCATTGTAATGGCGGTTCCCGAGGGACTTCCGCTGATGATTGCCATTGTTTCGGCGCAGAATATGGGAAAAATGCTTAAGGACAACGTCCTCGTGCGCAAGGTCGCGGGTATAGAAACCGCCGGCTCGCTTAACATTCTGTTTTCCGATAAGACAGGTACAATTACTAAGGGTAAGTTGGAAGCAATAAACTTCATTGATGGCGGCGTGAATGAATACAAAACCCTCAACGACATAGGCGGAAAGCTCCGGGATTTGCTCTGCCTGTCGATTCATAAAAATACACTTTCAATTATTTCAGGCGAGGGCAAAGACCGTCGTGTTCTCGGCGGAAACGCAACGGAACGCGCGATTCTTGGATACGCGGCGGACGCGAAGTGCGATGCTGTTGTGGAAGCAGTTGGAAATATCCCATTCAACTCCACGAACAAGTACTCCGCAACTCAGATAAAGGGCGAATACGATTTGTCGCTTATCAAGGGCGCGCCCGAGAAGATTCTTCAGCGGTGTTCACACTATTACGACAAGGACGGCAAAAAACAGCCGTTTGATATGAAAGCGCTTAACGCTAAAATTGACGAGCTTGCTAACCGCGCAATCCGTGTGTTGGCACTGGCGACAAGCGAGGACGCTCTCGGCGAGGACGCTCTCCCGGCGGGCAACAACTGGACACTGGTGGGCTGTCTGGGAATCCGTGATGAAGTTCGCCCTGAATCCGTAACCGCTATCAAAGAGGTTAAGGGCGCGGGAGTTCAGGTCGTGATGATTACCGGCGACCGCAAGGAAACCGCAGTCGCAATCGCGAAGGAAGCGGGACTTGTCGATTCCGACAGCAACATTATGCTCACCTCTGATGAGTTGGCAAAGCTCTCCGATGATGAAATCAAGACGAAACTCAAGGATATTCGCGTAATCGCGCGCGCTCTGCCCTCCGACAAGAGCCGTCTCGTTCGTATCGCGCAGGAGCTTGACCTCGTTGCGGGTATGACGGGCGACGGCGTAAACGACTCCCCTGCCCTCAAGAAAGCGGACGTTGGATTCGCTATGGGCGGCGGCACGGAAGTCGCAAAGGAAGCCTCGGATATCGTCATTCTGGACGACAACTTCAATTCTATTGACCGCGCGATTCTTTACGGGCGCACGATTTTCAACTCCATACGCAAGTTCATTATCTTCCAGTTGACAATCAATGTTGCGGCGGTGCTGATTTCGTTTATCTGTCCGCTTCTCGACCTCGAAAGCCCGCTTAATGTAATCCAGATTCTGTGGGTGAACCTTGTTATGGATACCCTCGCGGCACTGGCATTCGGCGGAGAGCCTCCTCTCGAACGGTTTATGCGTGAAAAACCGAAACGCCGCAACGAGCCGATTATCAGCCGTTATATGATGAGCGAAATCATTGTTGGCGCGGCATGGACATTCATTCTATCGCTTACTATGTTGATTCTCGGTACGTTCCCTCAGGGCAGCGACATCAGCTATCTCGAACAATGGGGACTGCTCAGAAACGGCGTAATTGAGAACGAGCCTCACGCGATTCTCCACACCGCGTACTTTGCGTTCTTTATCTTTATCGCGGTGTTCAACGCATTCAACGCGAGAACCGAACGCGCAAATCTGTTTGACAACTTGGGCAAAAACAAAGGCTTTTTGACAGTATTCGGAATCATCGCAGTTGTGCAGATTCTGATGACTTACCTTGGAAGAGGCATTCTCAACGGTTGGGGTCTTAACCTCACCGAGTGGGCACTGGTATTGATTCCCGCGATTTCGATTATCCCGATTGACCTTATCCGAAAAGCAATCGCGAACTCAGTTGCCAAACAAAACAACTGACGTGGTATCCGCGAATCGGCTTGCAGAAACGATTTGAATGGTTTTGCAAACGTTTGAATTCCGTAAATCGGCTCTGTGAGCCGATTTACGAGGATTTATGAATTGCCGTAAAATCAGCGTATAAAACTATTGAATTTGAATCACCATCAAAACGGCTTGCAGAAACGTTTTGAGTGATTTCAGGCAGTTTTTTGAACGCGGTAAATCCCGTAGAATGGCTTGCGGCGCGGCTTCACGAATCTCAAAGTAAACTAACGGTTGCAGGTGGCGGCACTGTTGGAAATAAATCAAATCAAGCCGTCAAACGGCGGTTTGAAAAACAAAATTTCAGGAGGAATTTATTATGGCAGTCAATCTTTCAAAAGGTCAGAGAGTATCTCTGGACAAATCGGTAACAATGGCAAGAATTGGTCTTGGTTGGGACACCAACCGCTATGACGGCGGTCAGGACTTTGACCTTGACGCGTGCGTGTTCCTGTTGGGAGCGAACGGCAAAGTAATCAAGGACGAGGACTTTGTGTTCTACAACAACCTTTCCGCACGCAACGGCGCGGTAGTCCACATGGGCGATAACCGCACAGGCGATGGAGAGGGCGACGATGAGACAATCATCATTGACTTCACCAAAATCCCCGAGGAGATTGAGAAAATCGCTGTTACGGTAACAATTTTCGACGCTCAGCAGAAGAATCAGAACTTCGGTCAGGTATCGAATTCCTATGTAAGAGTTGTAAAGATCGACAATCCCGACGACACAAACGGCGAGGAAGTCCTTCGCTTCGATCTCGTCGAGGAGTTCTCCATCGAGACGGCGCTGGTCGTATGCGAGATCTACCGCTACAACGGCGACTGGAAGTTCAACGCCGTCGCTGCGGGCTATCAGGGCGGACTTGAAG
>CAYZQU010000092.1:0-7237 GCA_964480645.1 uncultured Ruminococcus sp.
GATGAGATTAAGGCTATGTCAAAGAAAGAATTAGCTGCTGAAATAGCTCGGCTTGAAGCCGAAGCCGCTGAGGAAAAGAAGCGTATTTTAAGAAAAACATCATTAGACAAAAAAGCCGTATAAATAAGCATTTAAGCGCCTTGTTCTCAACAAGGCGCTGTTTTTTATTACCCGCCGCGCGGCAGAATCACCGTAAACTCCACGCTTTCGTTTTCGCTTTTTGCGGAGATTTCCCCGCCGTGAAGCGTCACAATCTCCTTTGCGATAGCAAGCCCCAGCCCGGAGCCGGGGTGGTGCCTGTTGCCCTCTGTTGCGGCGCTTCCTTGCGCCGCCTCTGGGGCAACGGCGCAAACGTCCTGTTTGCGCCCCGAGCCGGGGTAGTACCCGAAGGCATCGTAGTTGCTCTGTCTTGCCGAATCCAGACGGAAAAACTGCTCGAAAATCCTGTCGAGTTTCTCTTTCGGAATCGTCTTGCCGCGGTTTCGGCAAACGACGGTAACGCGGCTCTCGTCAGCGGTCATTCCGAGATAAATCTCGCTTTCGGGGTAGCTGTAAATCACCGCGTTCCGCAACAGATTATCGAACACGCGTTCCAGCTTGTCGGGGTCGCACACCAACTCCACACCGGGCTGAATCTCGCTCTTTACGGTCAAACCCTTTTCATCGAACATGGGCAAAAACTCGCTTATCGTCTGATTAAGCATAAAAGTGAGATTTATCCTCTCGCGCTCCAAAGTCAGCGTCGTGAGGTTAAACCGTGTAATATCAAAAAACTCGTTTATCAGCATTTCCAGCCGCTCCGCCTTGTCCAGTGCGATTCCCGTATAATGAGCGCGTGTTTCGGCGGAAATCTGCGGCTCGTCCCTCAGTAAGGTCAGATACCCGATAACGGAGGTAAGCGGCGTTTTCAAATCATGCGCGAGGTACACAATAAGGTCGTTTTTGCGCTTTTCCGCTTCTCTTGCAAGCTCGGAGTTCCGCAGAGCCGTTTCCCGCGCGGAATTCAAATCCCGCTCGATTCCGTACAGCGCGGCGGGGAGTTCGATTTTGCACTCCTCCGGGTGAGTAAGCTGCTTTGCTGCGTCGACAATGCTGTCGATATATCGAATCAATCTCCGCAGATAAATCGCCGTTATAATTGTCCACGCCGCCGAAATCAGCACAAACCCGATTGCAAGTATATTCTTCTTAATCAGATTCAGAAATTGATACAACGGGTCGTCCCAATACCAGATTTTCTGTTCGCACACCCAGCGGCACACGATAATTCCCGCCGCCAGCACCGCCACAGAAATCGCCAGTGTCAACAGATACTGCCACAGGACACGGTGCGACAATTTTGGATTTTTGGTTTTTTTACTCAACCATATCCCCCCCGATGAACAGTTGACAGTGTACAGTTGATAGTTGACAGTTATGGTGTCCGCCTTCGGCGGACATTATTTAGATTGTACCTCTATCAAAACGTTCACGCGCTGAATTAAAGAACAATCAAATAACGTGCGCGAAGCGCACACATTAACTGTCAACTATCAACTGTCAACTGTATATCCCACTCCCCAAACGGTTTTTATGTATTTGGGGCGGCGCGGCGGTTCGCCGAGTTTTTCGCGGATTCGCGCGATATGAGCCATCACGGTATTGGAGGTGTCCAGATACTTCTCGCCCCACACCGCCTCAAACAACTCCTCGCCCGAGACCACCGTTCCGCGCCGCGCGCACAAATACCACATTATCTTGAACTCTATCGGCGTTAAAATGATCTCCTTGCCGTTAAGCATACAGCGGTGGGTATCGGAATTTATCTGCAAACCCCGAATGTCGATTTCGTTCGCCATTGCCGTGCGGTTATAACGCGTATATCTGCGGAGCTGAGTCTTCACGCGCGCGACAAGCTCCGGCGGACTGAATGGCTTTGTGATATAATCGTCCGCGCCAAGCATAAGCCCCGTGATTTTGTCGGAATCCTCGACTTTCGCCGTCAGCATAATTATCGGAAACAAAAACTTTTCACGGAGTTTTTGCACCATTGTGAACCCGTCAATTCCGGGCATCATCACGTCCATAACAGCCAGCGAGATCTCCGCGTCCTCGGCAAATTCCAACGCTTTTTCGCTGTCATAGAATTTCGCCACGGAATACCCCTCATTGGTAAGGCACACCTCCACCAAGTCCGCGATTTCGCGCTCATCATCAACTACCAGAATTTTGCCGTCCATTTTCTCACCTCCATGCGCTATTGTGGGGGACTCCGTCCCCCCAGCCCCATTCCAATACGGTATGATTTTGAATTAATGCCTTTTCGCTGTCGGAAATGTACTACTATAATCCCATTCTCCGAAAAATTCAGCGTGCCCTTAAATCAGCAGGGGCACGCAAATTTATATTACGATTTTCTATATTTATATTAATTATTGCGTTTTCGCTGCTATAATTGCTTTTATTATACAATTAATTTTAAGATTTGTCAAGATATTACCGCGAAAAATCACAAAATCTTAATATTTCCCACACCCTTTAAGAAATATCATAATTTTTTAATCAGTTAAAACAACACTGTACCGGTGTTATGCGTTAGCAAATTAAACAAAACCAATCTGCAATTTTGTTGAAATCTGCCAAAATCTTACCAAATATTAGAAAACTCAGCCAATATCGCTTGACAAAAATGTTGTGGAATTATATAATAGTATTAATAGCAAAACGCAATCAACCATTCAACAAACTAATATGGAGGTATCAATTATGAAGAAATTTACAGCACTTTTACTCGCATTGGTTATGATTCTACCGTTAGGGGTAAGTTCATATGCTAATGATAAAAATCAACCGCAAAATTCCGAGGTCGGTTCATATATCGATGATGCGGAACAACCGCAAAGCCCTTACGTTGAAGCGTACTTAAAATCTCTTGAATCCGAGCCTCAAACTGCCCTTGAAGTCACAGAGCCGAATTTTGACGCAACAATTCAATCATTAAACGGTTATTATGCGAAGGATTGCACCCTTGCCGAATCCGTTGGCGGATTTATTGATATTGACGTATCGCTGATTACTTCAGTTGAAAAAGAAGATAAAATACAAGCTATGCATGCGTTGATAGATGTATATGATTCTCTTGACGCTGAATGTCAAAAACTTGTCTATGGCTACTTTACACGATATGCAAATGATTCCGAAGACACTCGGGCAATTGAGTTCTGTGAGGAACTTCGGGAAGAGGTCAAAGCACGGAATCGGGGCTGCCTATGAAATCCACAAAAAAGATTCTTTTATTATGTGGCTTATGCGTTTTATTCGCCGCCGCAATCATCATTGTTGTTTTAGCAATTCCCAAAGATACGGTATCCGATACTGAATTTGTCGAATTGAACAGCCTGCAAATCAATGAATACCTCGAGCAGAATATTTACAATCAGTGGTCAATATCCAAACGACAACCGGAGTATAAAACCTTTTGCAGTCATTACGTTCTGGGTTCGGATGATTCTCACATTTACTTATATTCCGCCGGAACCGATGCCTGCTATAAGAATGGTGCTGTGGAAATAACAAATCAAGCTCAGATGCCGGTCGTGCTGAATGTTAAACGGAATGGCGACAAGGTTAAAATAACCGGTTACGGTATCCCTAAAGAAGGCGGGGAATACACAAGCTCATTAAAAAGAATTTTCCCGGAGGAATTTATTGATAAAATCAGCGCATTAACAAACGCCGACTTTAAAGCACTCAGCGAGGACGCAGAGAAAATAGCTTATAAATATTTTGAGGCAGATTAAACAGTGAGGTATTGCCCTCACCACTATCCCCATACTTGATATATAAAATAAATACGCGGTTCTCTCTGTTGCAGGCAGGGAGAACCGCGTATTTATATACAGTCAGAAACCTTAATTAATCAAGATTATATTCGCCTTTCGCGAAATCGAACGTCGCGAAATAATCTTCGGGAGTTTCGGCGCGGCGGATAAGCTTCACAGAGCCGTCCTCGCGGAGGAGGAGTTCGGCGCTTCTGAGTTTGCCGTTGTAGTTGTAACCCATAGAGAAACCGTGCGCGCCCGTGTCGTGAATCGCGATGTAGTCTCCGAGGTCGATTTTCGGCAATTCGCGGTCAATGGCGAACTTGTCGCAATTCTCACATAGACCGCCCGTTATGTCGTACTTATGGTCAAGCGGAGCGTTCTCCTTGCCAAGAACCGTGATGTGATGATACGCTCCGTAAATAGCAGGTCTCATCAAATTCGCGGCGCAAGCGTCCAAGCCGATGTATTCCTTATAAATATGCTTTTCGCGGATAGCCGTGGTGATAAGCATTCCATAAGGAGCGAGCATAAATCTCCCCAACTCGGTGAAGATAGCAACATTTCCCATTCCCGCAGGAACAAGAATCTCCTCGAAAGCCTTACGCACGCCCTCGCCGATTTTCGCGATGTCGTTCGCGGGCTGGTCGGGCTTGTACGGAATCCCTACTCCACCGCTGAGGTTGATAAACGAAAGCTCTACGCCTGATTTTTCCTTGATTTCCACCGCCGCTTGAAACATAATCCGCGCCAGTGTCGGGTAATAATCGTTGGTGAGTGTGTTTGACGCAAGGAACGCGTGCATTCCGAATTTCTTCGCGCCCTTTTCCTTGAGGATTTTATAAGCCTCGATAATCTGCTCATGTGTCATTCCGTACTTCGCGTCACGCGGAGTGTCCATAACGTTCGGAGAACCGTCCGTCTTGAATTCCCCGCCCGGATTGTAACGGCAACAAATTGTCTCGGGAATCCCCGTCAGCTTGTCGAGAATGTCAATATGCGTAAAATCATCGAGATTGATAATCGCTCCCAACTCAAACGCCTTCTTGAAATCCATATCGGGAGTTGCGTTTGAACTGAACATAATATCATGTCCCTCCGCCCCCACATCTTTGGACAGCAAAAGCTCCGTATAGCTGGAGCAGTCAAATCCGCAGCCCTCGCTTTGGAGAACCTTCATAATAAACGGATTCGGAGTAGCCTTGACCGCGAAATACTCGCGGAAGCCCTTGTTCCACGAAAACGCGGCTTTCAAGGCGCGGGCATTCTCGCGGATTCCCTTTTCATCGTAGATGTGAAAAGGCGTGGGAAACGTCTTCACAATCTCGTCTATCTGTTCTTTTGTTACAAATGGTTTCTTCATACTTATCTCCTTATTTGAAATAGCAAATTCAAAACCGCGCAAACGAGCTGACGCTCGTTTGTGCTCGCTAAGCGACGCTACACACGCCTACGGCGTATTCCGCGCCGCTTGCGTTTTGAATTTGCCTGCGTTATTCATACGTTGATTTGGAATATAATGTGCGAGGTATTGTGTAAAACTGCTACTTAAAAACTTTATTCAGTTCCACAAAACAGCCGCTCAACACATTGACCCTCACAATATCCTCATCGGTGTAAAGCTTATCAATCGTAAGCACTCCGCGATTATCGGGCAGAAACACCTCAACCGAACGGTTCAGCGGGTCGACAATCCAATATTCGCGAACCCCCGCGCGGCTATACAGCGAATGTTTGACGATTCTGTCACGGCTTAACGTCCCGCGCGACAAAATCTCGACCACCAAATCGGGCGCGCCCTTACAGCCGTGTTCATCAAGCTTGTTTCGGTCGCAAATCACCGAAATATCAGGCTCAAGCACCGTATCCACATCATTCGGGGAATTTTCCGCCGTTTCAAACAATCGCACATCAAACGGCGCGGGATAAACCTCGCAGGTTTTCCCCTCCAAAAAATTCGCAATCTGCCGAGAAATTTCCATCAGGATTTTCTGATGTTCACGACTCGGCGCGGACATCATTGTAAGCTCACCTTCTATAATTTCGGCTCTTTCGTCCCATTCCATAATATCGGCGAATGTGTAATGCTCTCTTAACGGCTGTTCCATAAACGCTCCAATCATTCATTATTGAGAAAATTCTTCATTATATTGTTGCCTCATTACTTCCACATTATCTGTGAAATCAACAACAAAATCGGACACGGCAGCACAAGCACCGCGGTTTTAATGATATACAGCACCCAAAATGTCCGCCCAAATCTTCGGCTTGCGATAAACGACAACACCAAATATCCCGCAATCGTTACAGATGATGTTATAAGTGCCATAAACAGCGTCGCGCGGTACGAGCCGACCAACCCCATATATCCGAACAGTACCGCCGGAATCAGCATTCCGACAACAGCCTCCGCTGTGTATCTCCCCGTACTTTTTTTCTCTTTCATACGTTCAAATATTTATTGAGAAATTCGATTGACAGCTCTATCCAACGGCGGCAAGCGGGCTGAATCATCTCGTCATTGTACGCCACCGCCTTATCGCAGGTGGACAGCGCGTGACTGCCCTCGTCAAAGATATGCAGCTCCACAGGGATTTTGTTGGAGATACACGCTTTCGCCATTACCAGAGAATTGTGCGCGGAAACAGTCTCGTCCGTTGCGGAATGCCATATAAAAATCGGCGGAGTTTTCGGGGTAACGCGATTTTCAAGGGAAAGCCGCGACAAGTCCGAGCGGCTTGCCTCATCGCCCAACAGCACCTTAAAGCTACCCTCGTGCGGGGAGGTAACGCCGCTTATCACGGGATAGCACAGCACCGCCGCGTTGGGGCGCAGGTCATCGGGAGAACAGCCTATGGTCTTTACCACCAGATTGTCGTTCCACATCGTGGCAAGACAGCCCGCCAGATGTCCGCCCGCAGAACAGCCCAGCACCGCGATTTTCTCGGGATCTATGCAGAATTCCTCGGCGCGCATACGGATTTTGTAAAACGTGTAAGCCGCGTCGATAAGCGGCGCGGGGAAACGCGCTCCGCAGGTGTAAGTAACCACAAACGCCGCGTAACCCGCCGCAAGATACTGAAACGCAATAGGCTCACCCTCCCGCGCGGAGCAAAGTTCATACCCGCCGCCCGGAAATATAACCACGGAAGGACGCTTTTCAGTGAACTCAACTCCCGAGATTTTATCGGGAAGATAAGCCTTTACAAACGCAGTCTTCTCGGGATTTATCGAAAAAGTCTTAACAGTCATAGCGTTAACCCCCAAAATTTGTCATTTCAAATAAAACATAAATTACTATTATAATTATAACATTGTTTTTCGACAAAATCAAGAGGTTTAGGCAAAAATTTACTCCCCGTGAAGTAATTCAACGGGGAGTATTATAGTGAACGTCAAAATAAATTTGACGTTCACTATAATTAAGATCAAAATTG
>CAYZQU010000093.1:0-7201 GCA_964480645.1 uncultured Ruminococcus sp.
CATAAATATTGGAGAATACTCCCCGGTAAAATATTCATTATTATTGATTGCATTTGGATTATGATGATTTTTTTCTGCTGATGGTACGGCAGTTTCCTGCAAATCCCAAATAATATCTTTAAGAGTAAGCTTCTCTGTATCAAGGACGGTTGAACCAACAGGAAACCGAAAATCAACATTCAAATCCTTCCTAAATCCAATGTAGAACACTCGTTTGCGTTCTTCGGCAACACCATAGTCTTTTGCGTTTACAAGTGTTACCGTAACATCATATCCGCTTTCCTCAAACAATCTTATTATGTTTTGTACAGCTTCACTGTGCCGATTTGCCAACATACCGCTAACATTTTCAGCAAGGAAAAACTTTGGCTGCACCTTACGTAAAATTCTGATGTAATCAAAGAACAACTGTCCGCGTTCATCATTAATTCCGCGCAACGAACCCGCCTCAGACCATGACTGACAAGGTGGTCCTCCTATAATTCCATCAACATTGACAGGGAAAACGTTTTCACTGACATTTCTGATGTTATCTTTAACCAACTGCGTATTCGGGTGATTAGCAGAATATGTTTCCCAAATTGTCTTATCATATTCATTTGCTATTGGTATATCAAATCCGGCACGCTCAAAACCTAAATCAAGACCACCACAACCGGAAAAAAGACTAATAACCTTCATATTCACTCCACCAACACCGGATTCCTATCCTCTTCCCACGGCAAGCCCCACTTATTGAGCGCGTCCATAAATGGGTCGGGGTTCAGCTCCTCGACGTTGAACACTCCTGGCTTTTTCCATTCGCCGGTCAGAACCATCATCGCGCCAATCATCGCGGGAACGCCCGTAGTGTACGAAATCGCCTGAGAGCCGACTTCCTTGTAGCACTCTTGGTGATCACAGATGTTGTAGAGGTAGTAATTCTTCGGCTTGCCGTCCTTTTTACCTTGGAATATGCAGCCGATATTAGTCTTGCCGACGGTTCTCGGACCGAGTGACGCGGGGTCGGGGAGAACCGCCTTAAGGAACTGAAGCGGAACTATCTCCCGTCCCTCGAACATAATCGGCTTGATGGATGTCATTCCCACGTTTTCAAGGCATTTCAGATGTGTGAGATAACTCTGCCCAAACGTCATAAAGAACCGAATACGCTTGATTCCCTTAATATTCAGCGCGAGGGATTCCAGCTCCTCATGGTGGAGCAAATACATATCCTTTTCGCCCACGCCCTTGAAATTGTAGGCGCGTTTTATCTCCATAGGCTCGGTTTCAACCCATTTGCCGTCCTGAATATACGAACCCTTAGCGGAAACCTCGCGGATATTTATTTCGGGATTAAAATTCGTTGCGAACGGATAGCCGTGGTCGCCGCCGTTGCAGTCCAGAATATCAATGTAGTTTATCTCGTCAAACTCGTGCTTTTGCGCGTAAGCCGAGAATACGCCCGTTACGCCCGGGTCAAAGCCGCTTCCGAGAATCGCGGTAATTCCCGCTTTCTCGAAACGCTCACGGTATGCCCACTGCCACGAATACTCGAATTTCGCGGTGTCCTCCGGCTCGTAGTTTGCCGTATCCAGATAGTCTACCTTACATTCAAGACAAGCGTCCATAATATGCAGATCCTGATACGGAAGTGCCAGATTCATCACAATATCGGGTTGATAGCTCTTGATAAGCGCTACAAGCTCCGCCACGTTGTCCGCGTCAACCGCCGCCGTGGAAATCACCGTCTTGGTGGTCGGCTGTAACTTATCGCGAATCGCGTCACACTTGGACTTCGTACGCGACGCAATCATAATCTCCGTGAACACCTCGCTGTTCTGACAGCATGTCGCGATAGCCACTCCCGCGACTCCGCCAGCTCCAATTATCAATGCCCTGCTCATGTATTTTTCCTCCTGATTATCATTTGTTCATATCATAACCATTAAAACGATGAACGCGACTACCTGTATTATCGCGGCAATCACCATTATATTGACACCGACTCCGCCTTTTATTAAAACGCCCTTGCTGAAAAGGATAATTGTCAAAAACACCGTTAACACTGCCGTGACAGCAAGTCCACCGGCGGCGATTCTCAAAATCGAATCGGAAACATAACAAGCGTCAGCGTACCTTCCTGTGTCTATATGCCCCACTTCACTAAGCTGCGCGTTCACCTTGTCCAAGTAAAGCCCCTTTTTACTGCCGCTGCTTTTTATCAGCGCGGTTATACGAGTAGGAGATTTGGCAAATCCGTCCGCGTTAAAATTTTCCGAAAACCACTTCTCATCAGCTTTTACCACAAGCGGATCAATGCCGCTTTCACTTAATGTGACGTAGAAATGTTCGGAATAAGTCGGGATAATCCCGAACAGCTTATGACGGATTTCATACATATCTTTCGCATAAATCACGCTATACTCTATAACCTCTCCATGTTTTGCACTGTCGATAGTTGCCCTCTGTGCGTTCAAATCCTTTATTCCCGAAAAAATCGTAAAATAAAAAAACGCTCCGACCAAAATTACAGCGAAAACAGCGCCCAAACTAATACGCTTTTTCATGTTATCCTCCTAGATTCTCCCCGCCAGCGTATCACGGACGTTGTTCGGCAAGGCGAAGCACCCGCTGTGTACATATTGATTGTAATATCGCGTGCGAAGTCCCTGTTCGAGCCACCAATCCGCGTGTTGGTCGTTCACGGGGTGGAATTTCTTGGAAGCGAACCCAAACAGCCAATGCCCGCTCGGATATGTCGGGATATGCGCCTGATATACGAGCGCAATCGGGAAGAACGCCTTGATTCGGCTGTGAGCGCGCTTCATTGCCTGCGCGTACTCATCGTAGAACGTGCTTTCGTGCTGATTCACGAGGATTCCGTCCTCTTTGAGAGCCTTGTAACAGTTCCCGTAAAATTCCTTGGTGAACAGTCCCTCTCCCGGACCGAACGGGTCGGTGGAATCCACGATACTCAAATCGTACTCGTTTTCCGCGCCACGGACAAATTTCAGTCCATCCTCATAGTGAATTTTCACTCTGGAATCAGAGAGCGAGCAAGCCGTCTGCGGCAGGTATTCGCGACACAGTTCCACCACTCGCCTGTCAATCTCCACCAAATCAATATGCTCCACACTCTTGAATCGACACAGCTCACGCACTGCGCCGCCGTCGCCGCCACCAATTACCAAAATCCGCCTGATGTTCGGATTCACCGCCATTGGGACGTGCGTTATCATTTCGTGATAGATGTACTCGTCCTTTTCGGTGAGCATCAAAAAGCCGTCCAACACAAGGATTCTTCCCAGCTCCTCGCTTTCGAGAATATCAATCTGCTGAAACTCGCTCTTCTCGCTCACCAAATGCCGATTTATCTTGATTGAAAACCGCACACCCGGACTGTGATTTTCCGTGAACCATAAATCCATTACTGACCCGCTTTCTTAATTTAATCTCTCACCGTAATTTTCAGCTTATCGTGATAAAACTCATACGCATTTCTGCAAAGAATTTCGCCTTTCTCGTCCCAAAACGCGTTATTGATTTCATTCAGGATATTCTCGTCCTCGTTCGTTAAATACTCCAAAATGTCCGAGTAACAAGTAAGTCGTTTATCCTCGCGGAACTTATCGAACACGTTCTGATATGTACTGTGAAGCTGCTCAAGAAGCTCCTGATATCCCATACGCTGAATACCGCGCATCGCGTACCAATAGCAGTTATATCCCCAGTTGCAGAAAAACTGCTCGAATCCGCCGTTATATGTATCAACAACCAATTTCCACAGCGCGGCGATTTCCTGCTCGTCTTGATTTAATTTACTCCAGTCACCGTTGCTGTCATATTCCAACTTTTTACAAAACTCAATAGAATATTTGTCCCATAAATCCACGAAATCTTCCATATTTCCTCCGTTTTATGATTCCCAATAAGTCAACCGACATCATTCCACTACTTCCAACCGCTCGACATTCAATCACGCATACAGTTGACAGTTCCCGCCGTTTGTCCGTTCAGGGAACGTCACCGCTATCTATGAGTTATTTTATAAACAGTGCCGCCTACAACGCACACAAAGCCGAAAATCAAAAACGGTATTCCTATGTACGTCAGTCCCCGTATCAAAAAAATGACTGCGGCAATCAGAACACCTATCCCGCTCGCTAACATCTTCTCAAAAAATCTTCTAATGAACCACGACCAAAAGTTATTCATACGTTACTCCTCAAATTATTTAACGACCATAAGACTTTCCACATTCATATCACGGCAGCCTGTAAGACTGCACCCCTTTTCCTTTGCGTAGGCTATGTAATCAAGAATATCCTTTGTTATCCGCTCTCCCGGAGCTAAAATGGGAATACCCGGCGGATAGCACATCACAAACTCCGCAGCTATGCGCCCCGCCGTTTCCGCTATCGGCAGCGAAATATTCTCCGTATAGAAAGCCGTCTGCGGAGGGAGTACAACGTTCGGGTTAATATACTCGTGATCGAACAGTCCTGCGGGGGAACGTCCGTACAGGCGCTTTATCTCCGAGAGCGCGGAAACGAGCCGCTCAATATCCAGAGCGCGGTCGCCTCCCGTGATAATCGCGAGAATATTCCCGATGTCACCGAACTCAATCTGAATATCATACTCATCACGAAGCAGGTCATACACCTCAATACCCGCGAGTCCCATCGCGCGGGTATGTATTGACAGTTTGGTAGTGTCGAAAGCATAGAATTCCGCGCCGTTGCACAATTCCTCACCGAACGCGTAATATCCGCCTATCGTGTTGATTTCACGGCGCGCGTACTCGGCGAACTCCACCGTTTTCGCGTAAAATTCCCGCCCGTGAAGTGCGAGATTCTGTCTCGCGAGGTCAAGCGATACCATCAGCAGATAGCTCGCGGAAGTGGTCTGCGTAAGGTTGACAATCTGGCGCACATAGTCCGAATTAACATTTTTTCCCATCAAGAGAATCGCGCTCTGCGTAAGACTTCCGCCCGTTTTATGAACCGAAGCCGCCGCCATATCCGCGCCTGCCGCCATTCCCGAAATCGGAAGATTTTCGCCAAAATAGAAATGCGTTCCGTGGGCTTCATCACACAACACCATAAGTCCGTGTTTGTGGGCAATTTCCACGATTTTCCGTAAATCGGAGCATATTCCATAATAAGTCGGATTGTTCACCAAAACCGCTTTGGCGTCGGGGTTGCGTATTATAGCCATTTCCACATCGGCGGGAGTCATTCCGAGCGGAATTCCAAGTTCTCCGTTCACCCCCGGATTCACATACACGGGAATCGCCCCGCACACGACAAGCGCATTTATCGCGCTCCTGTGAACGTTCCGCGGGAGGATTATCTTGTCCCCCGCCTTGCAGACGCTCATCACCATCGCCTGAACCGCGCCTGTCGCGCCGTTGACAATAAACAGCGAATTCTCCGCGCCGAAAGCGTCTGCGGCAAGCTCCTGCGCCTCCTTGATAACCGACACGGGGTGGCACAGATTATCCAGCGGTTTCATAGAGTTTACATCGCTTTGAAGACAGCTCTCCCCGAGGAAGTCAGTAAGAATTTTATTTCCGCGTCCGCCCTTATGCCCCGGAACATCGAATTTTACCACACGGTTTTTCTGATACTCGCGCATAGCCTCGTAAAGCGGAGCGTAATTTTGATTCAATTTCATTAGCATTCCCGTCAATAAATATTCATTCCGCTGAAGATTTCAATCATCTCCTGCCGCAGACTGTTGGTAATCTCCAAACGCTCTTGCGGGTGAATCTCATAAACATCCGTATTAAATAAGTAATTCTGAAGTTCAATTTCTTTAATCAGCATCTTTGTATGGAATATATTGGACTGGTAAACATTGACATCCATCGCGTCGTATTTGGTCAGCGTTTCAGTATTGATAAACTGCTGAATGGAGTTCATCGGCGCATCCATAAAACATTTCTTGCCCGTAACATCCCGTGTAAATCCACGGACGCGGTAATCAATGATTATGATGTCCGAATCGAAGCTGCCAATCAAAAAGTCCAGCGTCTGTAAGGGGGAAATCTCGCCGCAGGTCGCCACGTCAATATCCACGCGGAACGTTGAAATTGCCTTATCGGGGTGATATTCGGGAAAGGTGTGAACCGTAATATGGCTTTTGTCAAGGTGAGCAAGTATGGTTTCGGAATTTCCGCCTACATTCTGGAAATATCCCATTCCCTTGTTACAGGAGCTGTCAACGCGGTCGGGATTGATGTTTCCTTCGGCGAACAGCACGTTCACGGAAGCTCCCTGTGGTTCGTAGTCCTGTTTTGATATATTAAGTACAGTCGCGCCGATTCTCTCGGTAACGGCGCACAGGATTCCCGTAAGCCGCTCGGAATTATACTGCTCGTCTATATACGCGATATAATCCTTTTGCTCTCTCTCACTTTTTGCATAGCATATATCATAAATATTAAAGCTAAGCGTTTTTGTGAGGTTATTGAAACCATACAATGCCAACTTTTTCTCCAACCCTAACACTCCTTATCTTAAAGGCAAATCCAAAAACGCGCACTTGAAATGCCGCAAAGCGACATTTCAAGTCCGCTTGCCAAGTGATGCTACACATCGCTTCGCGATGTTCCGCGTCACTTGCATTTTGAATTTGCACTGCACTCGGACAGCTTGACTTGAATTATTGCGTAATGTGCGCGTCACTTGCATTTTGAATTTGCACTGCACTCGGATACCCTGACTTGAATTATTGCGCAATGGGCGCGTCACAATTTTTCACTGCATTATTATAGCAATTATAATGATTATATCATATTTAAGCAAAAATATCAAGGGTTTTTGGAAAAATATTTTCACTCGGATTTCAAAAATGCTTTTCGGACTTCCCTACCTATTATAATATGCCCCTCGGAATTGGGGTGAATGTCCAGTTTATTGATATTGGTGGTTTGTCCCTCTTTGCCGCGAAAAGCCTCGTAAATATCCGCAATCTTCACACAATCGCTTTCAAGCGACTTAATTTCTCCGTTCAGTTCTGCCAGCTTCTCGTCCGCTACACTGCCTGCCGCAGACAACAGCACATTTCCGTTAAACGGATTGTACACCGTCAGCAGAACAATCCGCGCTTCGGGATTAAGCTCGTGGATCCGTTCGGTGACTTGACGTATGTTTTCCGCAATCGCGCTCGTGTCAACGCTCTCAGCCGCCGACAATGCCGCTGTAAGAATCCGATT
>CAYZQU010000094.1:0-3001 GCA_964480645.1 uncultured Ruminococcus sp.
GCTTGATGAGAACGGAGTTATTCATGTTTGCGGAGCGTGTCGAGGTACGGTAAAAAATTCCGTGGGAGCGGGAGATTCGATGGTCGCGGGATTTATCGCGGGATTAGAACACGGAGATTACGAATACGCGCTGAAACTGGGCACAGCCGCAGGAGGAGCAACGGCGTTCTCATACGGACTGGCGGAAAAATCACTGATATATGAACTTCTCAAACAATTGCTCTAATAAGCATAAATCCACATCGGCTCAGCGCATAGAATCTCCCTGAATATCAACAAGGAAATTGCTTATACTATCAAAAAAAGGGAGGGAGAATTTATGCTCCCAAAAGAATATTTTATAGGTTGGTATTTTAAGTGCGTCGGAGATAATCAGACCGTTGCGTTTATTCCATCGGTTCATTGCCACGACAAGAGCAAAAGCACTTTTTTGCAAATCATTACTGACGATAACGCGTTTTGCCTGAATTTTTCGGGATTAAAACTCCGCGAAAATCCGTTTGCTGTAAAAATCGGGAACAACATTTTCTCCGAAAAGGGCGTGAAGCTCGATATAAAAACGGATAATCTTACCGTGCAGGGAGCTTTGAAATTCGGTAAACCTGCACCTATCCGATATGATATTATGGGTCCGTTTAAGATTGTACCGTTTATGCAATGCCGTCACAGCGTTTACAGTATGCGGCACGATGTCAGTGGAAACATCACGCTCAACGGGCGGAAATATACGTTTCATAACGGCGTGGGATATATTGAGGGAGATCGCGGAATATCGTTTCCGAGACGGTATGTCTGGACGCAATGCGATTTCCCGGGCGGAGCACTTATGTTGTCAGTCGCGGACATTCCCCTGTTCGGCTTTGAATTCACGGGGATAATCGGCGTTGTTCTGCTGAATGGCAAGGAGTACCGAATCGCCACATATCTGGGTGCTAAGCTTTCGCATATCTCGAACAACGAGGTTACCGTTTCGCAGGGCGGATACGAGCTTACCGCGAGACTTGTCTCGAAAAATTCTCAGCCGCTTGCCGCGCCTTTGGGCGGAAAAATGGCAAGGACTATCCACGAAAGTGCCTCTTGTGCGGCTTACTATAAATTCTCACACAACGGCGTCGTTCTGCTCGAATTTACAAGCGGCCGCGCGAGCTTTGAATTTGAATACTGAAAGCAGCCCCCGCTGGGGGACTCCGTCCCCCACCCCCCTGCCGGAGGCTCTGCCCCCGGACCCCCGCTTAAGGGGCTAGCCCCTTAAGAATCCCAGTTCCATTATGGTACGCCTCAAAGTAGAAACGTTTTTGCTGTTGGAAAAGCTGTTCGGAATTGTATTCAACGCGCCACCCACTCGGATAACAACAATTTAATTCCCTCCCGAATTATCGGTTGTTTTTTTCAAAATAATGTGCTATAATAGTTATAAACATATTCATCGAAAATATAATTTGGGGGATAAAAATGAAATACAATTGCCTGATAATAGACGATGAAAAAATCCTTGCGGACAGCACTGCGGAATATTTCAACATATTCGGAGTGAGTGCTGCGGCTGTGTATTCGGTGGAGGAATGCCGCGCGTTTTTACAAAAGAATTCCGCCGATTTGCTATTGCTTGACATCAATCTCGGTAATGACAGCGGTTTCAAACTATGCAAGGAATTACGCGAACAGACTCGGATTCCGATTCTGTTCATTTCCGCGCGGACAAGCGATGACGACCAAATAATCGCGTTAAACATCGGCGGCGATGATTACATTCAAAAGCCGTATTCATTAAGCGTTCTTCTCGCGAAGGTGAAAGCGGTACTTAAACGATGTGGAAGTCAAAACATAAACGGCTATTCGGACGAACGACTGAATGTGGATTTCAACTCAAAACAAGTTACCGTGAATGGCAAACCCGTTAAGCTCACCGCGCTTGAATTCAAGCTATTGGCATATCTTATTGCGAATGAAAACAAAGTTGTTTCCAAACAGGAGCTTTTTGAGAACATCTGGGAGGACAAATTCACAGGCGACGGCACGTTAAATGTTCATATCCGTAAGATACGCGAGGCGATAGAGTGCGACCCCGGCGCGCCCGAATACATCACAACGGTGTGGGGTGACGGTTACAAATTCCGCGGAGGAAAGCAATGAAACGAGGACTTTTAACGGCGTTTATTATTGTTTTCATATTGGAAATTACAGTGCTTATCCTGTTCAACTCCCAAGATACGGATAATTCGCAGAACGCTCTTGAAGTAAACGAAGTCGTGCAGAACGTACATAACGATTGGGAGAATTTTGAAAACCACATAAATAAATCCGCGCTTGACTATGTTGTGATAAATAATGGCGGCGAGGTGATTTTCCGCACCGCACAAGGACTTTCGGAGAGCATTAATTCAGCAATAATACACCGCGATACGATACTTGATGTTGAGAAAAACGGAAAAATTGTCGGAAAAATTATCATATATAACAACAGTGATAAATCAAACGGCAAAAATGACATTACATTTGTTTTCATTATTTCGATAATAATTCAATGCACGGTCTGCATAATTTACGTGGTTTATCTGAACATTCGGATAATCAAGCCGTTCAGCAAGCTGAAAGGCTTCGCGGAGCGCGTTGCGGGCGGAAATCTCGATATTCCGCTTGAAATGGACAGGGGAAATATTTTCGGCGCGTTCACCGAAAGCTTCGACATAATGCGCTCCGAGCTGAAAAAAGCGCGGCTTGCGGAAGCACGCGCAAACGCGTCTAAAAAGGAACTTGTCGCCAAATTGTCGCACGATATAAAAACGCCGATTGCCAGTATCCATGCGGTATCGGAGCTTGGAGCGGCAATATCCGAGGACGAGCGGACGCGTCAATATTTCGCGCAGATAATCTCAAAAGCCAATCAGATAAACACGCTTGTCGGAAATCTGTTGCCTTGCACTTTTTTGTTGCCTTAAAAACAAATTCAAAGAATATTTCAATGAATTACGCAAAAAATACTGAAAAATACTGTAATCCT
>CAYZQU010000094.1:3011-7089 GCA_964480645.1 uncultured Ruminococcus sp.
GCGGTAATTTTGTACATTGTTCTCGCGTTTTCTCTGCGATTGATGGGCAAGCGTCAGCTCGGCGAGCTGCAGCCCTCGGAGCTTGTGGTGACGATTCTCATATCCAACATCGCGGCAATCCCCGTTGAGGACAGCTCTGTGCCGATGATTATGGGCATAGTGCCGATTCTGACGCTGGTGTGCATTGACGTTATAATGTCGGGGATTATGCTTAAATCCTCAAAGATTCGTAAGCTGATGATCGGCAGTCCGCGAATTATCGTCAGCGACGGAAAAATTCTGCAAAACGAGATGAAACGTCTTCGGTACACAGTTGACGACCTCACCGAGGCAATGCGCGAGCAATCTATTTTCGATATTACGCAGATTCACTACGCGATTGTCGAAACCACAGGAAAAATAAACTTTATGCTTAAAAAGGACTATCAACCCGCCGAGAAGCAAGATGTTCAAGCGGGCGGAAGTACTCAGAATCCGCCGTCGGTGATTATACGTGACGGAGTTGTCGACAAGGAGCAGCTGACACTGCTCGATTTGGGAGAAGACTGGCTTAAGAAAATTCTCCGCGAGAATAATCTCACGGAGAAAAGGGTGTTCATAATGACTGCGGATAACGGCGGAAAATACACGATTATCGAACGTGAAAAGGGGGCGAAGAAATGAAGCGAATTATCACCGCCATTGTGATTCTCTGTGTAATGAGCGCGGCTTGCTTCTGGTCCGTAGGACTGGTGGACAGCTTTACCGACAAACTTTTTGAGTTGATTGAGGAAGTGGAAACCGCGTTTGAAGACGGCGATACCGAAAAATCCTCAAAAGCGGCGGAAAATCTGTATAACGAGTGGTCCGAATTTCTCGATACGGCGATTCTGGTAAATGACCTCGGACACTCCTTGGAAATCACCAGTTCCATCGCCGAAATAAACTCATTCGCCCAAGAGGGCAACGAGGAGCTGTATGCCGCCTGCGACAGAGCCTCGGCACAGCTTGAAATGTTCCGCGATATGCAGACTCCGACGTTTATGAAAATTCTGTAAATCCGACTTTCAATCCTAAGAGCCGTTCTTGTATATTATTCGTTTATTTATATCTTTTTTCTACACATTTGTAACGCCGGAATACGTTCTCAGAATATCCTCGGCAATTTCGCGCTGGCTGCGGCGAGTATCCATTGCCAGCTTTTGTATATGTCTGTGCGCCTGATTTTCGGTGAGATTGAGGTACTCGATAAGGCAGCACTTCGCGCGGTCAATGATTTTTATATCCTCCAGCTGCTGCGAAAGCTCCGTTTTTTCCTGCTTCAAACGCGCTATGTTCTCTCCCGCGACAGCCGCCATTTTTACCGTCTGCGCGAGTACGCTCCTCGGAAACGGCTTTCCAAGTACAAACGCGCCCGTAAAACGTATGCGGTTCTGAACGTCCTCGGCGATATCCGCTCGCGCCAGCACTATTATCGGCGCGGAGGTACGCTCTGCGGCATTGGCGACAAAATTCAGCCCGAATTCACTCCGCAGCGGCGCGGATACAATTAACGCGTCAAATTGCGTCAAATCCGCGCTGTCGGCGGTTTCGTCGTCATAGCACAACGAAATCTCCGCAGAAAGCTCCTCCAACGCGGCGGAAATGTTTTCAGCCGACTCTTTTGTCTTGGAATTAATGAAAATCCTCATAAAATCTCACCGAAAGTCGATTAATTGTTCACATACAACTGCTTATACGGCGACGCGGAATTCGGCGTGAGTTTGTAGAATTTCGCTCTCAACAGCTCGTCGCTGTTGCCGCCGAAATGCTTGGTAAAACGGTCGATGTACTTGTGGATAGACTGCTTTTCGGATTCGGTTGCTTCAGTACAGCAAACCTGTTTTGGAAGTCCCATCGGAGCGTTTTCACTGCGAATAAACATTTCGCCGCCGTGCATTCCCGTGCCGCAGAACGAGCCTACGGGAGTGCCCTCAATGCCGATTCCGAGAACGATTATAATACCGCCCGCCTGATATTCTCCGAGAAAATCGCCGACTTTTCCGCCGATTACGATAGTCGGATACAACTCCTGATAGCTTTTCATGTGGATTCCCACACGATAGCCCGCGTTGCCCTGTACATAAATCTCGCCAGAACGCATTGCGTAACCCGTGGTATCGCCGCAGTTTCCGTGAACGATAATCGCGCCGTCGTTCATTGTGTCACCGATAGCGTCCTGAGCGTTTCCGTGAACGATTATCTTCGAGCCGTTCAGATACGCGCCGAGAGCGTTTCCGGGAGTTCCGTTAATGAGGATCTCCTTGCCCGAAAGCCCCGCGCCGATATAACGCTGACCAAGCACATTTTCCAACTCAAACCTCTCCTCGGAGCTTTCGCGTATTGTTCTGTTAAGCTCCGTATATCCGTGATTTCTCGCGTCTATTTTCATCTGAATATACCTCCCAGCTTTTCTTCTCTGCGCGCCTTGCCGAACATCATCATCTGAGGCTTGTCTTTAAGCATTTCCACATCTACCTCGCCCAGATCAATGCGCTCCTTAATCATGGAGGTATAGATTCCCGCGCGCTTTACATCGCCCATCAGAATGTAGCCTTTAAGCGTATTGTCGCGGAAAATCAGCTTTTTATATGTATTCTCGGTTTCATCAATATATTCTTCGCCATCGTAGCTTCCGGCAGTGATAATATGGAGTCCGAAAAAGCCTATCGCGTTCATAGGTATCGCATTGACGTAGTAATTCTCGCGCCCCGCCATATTTCTTCCGGCGGTCTCACCCTGCATATACGCGTTCGGCAGCAGCGCAAGGATTTTCTCCGTGTCGGAGGAAGCGTCATAACTTACCGTGCAGTCCCCCGCCGCGTAAACATCGGGGAGTGTGGTTTTCTGCGTCATATCGGTGATGATTCCGCGCTCGACCTTTCCGCCCGCGTCGGAAATAAGCTCGGTGTTCGGACGAACACCCACCGCGATAATCAGCATATCGAAATCCACGGTCACGCCGTTCTTCAGCTTCGCGGAATGCTCAGTCAGTTCATCTGCAGAGGTTCCAAGAATAAAGCGTACTCCCTGCTTTTCGATATGCTTTTGCATCTTCACGCCAGCGCGAACATCCAGAATGGACGGCAGGATTCTGTCCGCCATATCCACCACGGTAATCTGCGCGTTATATGCCGAGAGAGCCTCAGCCGCCTTGAGTCCGATAAGTCCCGCGCCGATAATCAGCACTCTCATATTCGGCTTGACTTCCGCGCGGATAGCCTTAACGGAATCATAACTCATAAACGTGTGATAATGAACCTTATCCAGACCGTTCATCGGCGGAACAAACGGTTTAGAGCCTGTCGCGACCATTAATTTATCATACGGAATTGAGATTCCGTCGTCAAGGACAACGGTCTTGCCCTCGGTGTTGATTTTCGTGACTTTCTTTCCGAGAATGGTTTCCACGCCGTTTTTCTCGTAGAAATCGGGGTCGCGGTAGTAGATATTCTTATCTGTCACCTTTCCCTGAAGCCAGTAGGAAATCAACGGACGGGAATAGGTGTGATATTTTTCGTCCGAAATGACGGTAATTTTACCGTTCGGGTCAATTTCGCGGATTCCCGAAATCGTTCCGACAGCCGCAGCGGAATTTCCAATTATTACGTAATTCATCTACTCTCACCTCTCTTCGAATACAATCGCCTTGTTCGGGCAACCCTGTACGCACGCAGGCTCTCCATCGTGATTTTTGGTACACAAATCGCATTTCTGGATTCTATGACCATCTTCGTCAATCACAATACAGCCAAACGGACAGCTCAATACGCAGGTATAACAGCCCACACAGCGACTCTCATCGCAGACCACCACGCCGTCCTTAATCGACAGCGCGCCGCTTATACAGCCCTTTACGCACGCTTTTCCCTCGCAGTGGCGGCACTGAACGGCGAAATTCACGTCCGAACCCTCCTCCACCTGAATACGCGGAATGGGCTTTTTGTCGCTCTTAAACGCCTTTATCATATTGTCCGCGCCGCTGTTTGCCGCCGCGCAGTAATACTCGCAGAGGTGGCAGGCTAAACACCAGTCCTCATTAACATAAACCTTTTTCATT
>CAYZQU010000095.1:0-7075 GCA_964480645.1 uncultured Ruminococcus sp.
GGTCTGGGGGGACGGAGTCCCCCCAGTAGGGGGGCGCGTAAGGTGCAAGAAGGCGTTATTTGTACATAAAGCAGTTGAAAATAAAGTCGTTGTTCCAGTAGTTTTCAACGGTCGAATCGCAGAACTCGATTCTGAGATTGTGTTCCTTGGCGAAATCTGTAAAGAAACTCCGACTGTAAAATAATTTGGGCAGATCCGCGTATTTTTCGTCATAATTCTCCACAGTTTTACGACGGTAATCGACATACGCGGATTCCTTTTCGGAATCGAACACGTCAATAAGTCCGATGGAATAACGCGTCTTTTTGTACATCTTCTCAAGGACGGCGCGGGCATAATCAAAATCGGTGAAATACGCGATTACGCTGTTTGACAGCACGCAGTCGTATTGCGGCTGCTCGGGGGTGTTTATCGCCTCGGAGCATATCAAATCCTTGGTTTTCAGAACGTCTTTCGCGATGTCGATAAGTGACTCGGAATAATCAATTCCACCGCAAGTGAATCCGTCGCGTTCAAAAAGTAACAGGTTCGCTCCGCTGCCGCAGCCGAACTCATACACCGAATTTATTTTATTCGGCGCGCCCTCGGTAAGGCGGTTCTTAATCCGCTCATACTGATTGACAAGCTCCTTGTCGGAAATTTTCCCGCCCTGAGTATCAAATCCGTTACAACGTTTAAGCTCCACAAAAAGCTCCATTGTATCGGTTGTATGATTATCCAGATGTCTGTTTGACCAGATTTGTTTCCAATTGTTTGCCATATTGTTCTCCTTTAGTTTGGAAGACTTTTTTTAAGTGCTTCAAGCATTATGTCATTCTCACGCGCGTTTCGTACAGCCACACGGATATACTTTCTTCCATTGTTGATTTTACCACTTAAATCCTTAATCAGCACGTTTTCCGCGAGCATTTTTTCGACAAGCTCAGCCGAGCTTATTTCGGCGGTAATCTCAGTCATAATGAAATTTGCCTGTGAGGGAATGGGCTTTATTCCGTCAATTTTCGAGAGCCTGTCAAACAGACGCTTACGCTCCGCGCGCAACAACTCCAGCGAACGTTCGTAATCCTTGCGGTACTTCTCGAAAATCTGCATATAGAACTCCGCAAATGAGTTGATATTCCAGATGGATATTTTCGCGCAGAGTCTGTCGATAAGTTCCGTATCACCCGAAGCCGCGATTCCGAGACGCAGTCCCGGCACTCCGTGAGATTTTGAAATGCTCTTTATCACCGTAAGGTGCGGATTTTTCTCGATATAGTCCGCGTTGAGGAGCGTGTGTTCTTCCTCGTCCGCGAAGTCCGAAAACGACTCGTCCACAACAAGCCTGATTCCTTTTTCCGCCGCCCAAGAAACAAGCCTTTTCACGTCCTTGGTCGGGATATAATTCCCCGAAGGATTATCGGGGTTTATCAAAAACAGCGTGGAAATGCCTTTATCCCCTGCCGCCTTTGGTCGGCGACATCGTGTCGCCGACTCGGCTGCGGCTGCGGCAAGTTCCGCCTTGCCGCCGAAGAAATCCATAACATCGTCCGCCGTGTAGGTGAAATTATCGGGAGTGAACGTCATAATTTCCCCATCATAACGGTTGGGATATTCCTCAAATGTAGGGCGGATAATGCCGATTTTTCCGCTTATATCGCTCATTAACGCGTTTATAAGCTCCGCCGCTCCGTTTCCGACAGTGATATTCGGAAAGCGAACCTCGAAATTCTTTGCCGCGAGAATCCGGTTTACTCTCAGCCCCGACGGATATTGTCTCAACAGCGTTTCAAAGCTGTTTTCCATCTCGGAAATCAGCTTCTTGGGCGGGTAATACGGATTCACGAGATAACAGAAATCCAGCATTCCCGGATATCTCCAATAGCCACCGTAACGCGGACCTATCAGCTCGGAGCGTTTCTGGTTTTCCGCCGGGAACAGCGACTGCGCAATATCCAGATCCTGCGCGTCGTCTATTTCGTACCATTTCTGTCCCGTCAGCTTTTTAGTCTGAATCATCGAGCGGTCAAGCATAGCGATAACCTTCAGCACCTGCTCGTAATATTCGTTGTTTCCAAGTGCTTCGCAATATGCTTTCAGAAACGGAACATACTGATGAACCGAGAAATCTTTACTGAATTTGTAGATATTTACGGTCTTGTAATAGTCCTCGGTATCGGAAAAATTGAAATTCTTTCCTGAGATAAAATCCAGAATATATCCCTCATCACACGTCTTGACGCAAGTTCCGTCCATCCAGCTCTCGTATTTGTCCACGAGCGCGAGATTGGGACGCGGGTCGTCAGTCAGCAGGTCAAGCACGCTTTCCTCGAAAATCAAGTCGGATTCAAGGAGCAGAGTGTCGTCCTCACAAAGGCGGTCGTGCGCGAGCCAGAGCGAGTAGATGTTGTTGGTTTTGTTGTAGATGTCATTGCGCACATATTCTACGGGAGTAGAAAGTCCCAGTGAATTTATATGTTCAATCAGCTTATCGCCGCAGTAACCGACAACCACGACAATACGGTTAAGTCCGCGTTTTTCAAGCTGTCCGAGAGTCCTATCTATAAGCGGAACTCCGTTTACGCGAACCATACATTTCGTATTGTCCTCCGTCAGCTCCTTAAGGCGCTTGCCCATACCTGCCGCGAGTATTATAGCCTGCATTTTGTATACCGTAATCCTTTCTGTAATTTATTGTTATGCTTTCGTGTTTTTATCGTTTTGTCCGATGCCGAGGCGTTTCAGCACATACCGCCCATAGACTTTTTTGCTCTGCCCAACGTTGAAAACGTGTTCGTGAAGTGCCGCATCAATCTTATCCGCATAGGCGGTCTTGTTCTCCAGAAACTCCTTAATAATGTCGTTCGCCTTGGTGATGTCCTTGGGGTCAAGGCTCTTTCCGACAACATTCCGAATCGTTATATCAAGCGGTTTTGTGGGAATCTTGTCATACTCGGGATTAAGCACCTTCATCGGCGTGTCGATAAACAGCACAGGGCGTTTTGTAGTAAACGCGAACTCCAAAGCAATTCCCGACCAGTCTGTAATCAGCGTGTCCGCTTCGAGAATCGGGTTTGTAGACGAGAAATCCGTCTGAATTTCCACGTTTGTGCCGTCATATTTTTCGTGCAGCTTGGTGAATACCTCAGGAACGTGCCGAACCATTTGCGGATGCGGACGGAGTATAATGTCGTAATCAAAGTCCTTAAGAGAATCTATAAGCTCCTCTCCGCACGACTCAATAATGTTGTCGGGCTGCCACGAGGGAGCTATCAATATCTTCGGACGGGCGTTTTCGTGCTTGTCCGATTTTTCATAATCTGCAATCATTCGGTCAATCAGCGGATAGCCCGCTTCAACAAGAAGCTTTTGTTTAGTGTTGTAAAGTTCCTCGGTGTCGCGAATTTCATTCTCGTTATCAATACCGATACACAAAACCGTATCGAACCAGTCCAAAGCACCCTTACGAAGCGGCATTACATACGAGCCTACGCCATGCATTACATAGACATACTCAATATTTTCACGGACTCTTGAACGCTTGATGTGATACTTTTCCAAATCGGGCATTGTCATTACGCACATATCGCAGTCAAGACGCATAAACAACGGCACGAGATACCTGTCGCTCGCCACATAATAGGACTTTATCTGCTCTCTTGGGTCATTAAAAATCTTGTCGTTCGGGTCGCTTGTTACATAATGAATTTCCACATCGGAGTGTTCGCAGACATAGTCTATCATATCCGCGAAATACTTATAGAATCCGTTTGATTCGGAATATATCATAAGCCGCATTCCCTTTACCGCGAAAAACCGCTTGTAATCGGCTTTTTCACGCTTGGAGAAACGCCGCTGTTCTTCCTCCTTGATATGCCGCTGTTCTTTCATCTTGTTCAGCATATCGTAATCCACATACTTTTTGGGGGGAATTACCAGATTGGTTAATGCCATCATAGGAATCGCGAACAGGTTTCCGAAAATCCAATACAATCCCACTCCCGCAGGCACAACAAACGTAAAGAACGTCGAAAACGCAATCATAAAGATTGTTGTGCCGATTGTCATCACCTTGTTCTGCGTGATGGTAAGCACGTTGATTTTCGCCTGAGCGTAGCATAAAAGCCATGCCGAAAGTCCCGCCAATACGGGTATAATCAACAGAAGCGGGCTGGAAAACGAGGGAGTTACTCCCAAGTCAAGACCGAGAAAGTTCATATTAAGCCCTTTAATCTGCGAGATTACATCCGCGGAGATTCCTTCAGGCAATATTCCGTTTCGGATATTTTCCAGTACCGTAAGCTGCCACGTACTGCCCGCGTCCGTAACGCCGAGGGTAGAAACAAGCCAATCGTTCAGGGCGGAAATATCCGCTTTATCAAGGCTCAACACATAGGAAAGCGGGCGATAAACAACGCCCACCAATCCCAATACCAACGGAATCTGAATCAGCAGCGGAATCATATCCAAAAACGGATTGTACTTGAATTTTTTGTATAACTCCAACTGACCGTCCGTAAACTTGTCCTTGTCATCAATGTACTTGATTTTCAGAGCGTCCAGCTCCGGCTGAAGCCGCACCATTTTGATGGAGTTCTTCTGCGTGAGAATATTAATCGGAAACAGAATCGCCTTGGTTATCAGCGTAAACAGGATAATCGACAGCCCGTAATTTTTCACGAGCCAGAAGCAGAACAGCATTACATATCCGAGAATGCTGATAAGGAACTCAATTACAGCGTCCATTATTAATCCTCATCGTCGTTAAGCAGGTCGTCTGCCGTAATAATCGTGCCCTGAGCGTTGTCCGCGTCCGAGGTTCTGATGTTCTGTACCGGAGCGTCGGCAACTTTCTCTTTATGGAGTTTACGCTTGATTTTGTTCCAGAAAATGGCAAATCCCGTGCCGCAAGCAATTACGACACCCGCAATAATCTGCACAATATATCCCGTGGTCGCGGGGTCGATATACGCCGCCGAAGCCACCGTTGTAGTCATAACAAACGCACACGAAAGATTCAGTGCGGTGATTAATGCTTTTCCAATTGAAAAATGTCTGTTCATAGTGTTTCTCCTTTTTAATATCAGATGTTAATAGGTTCTTACCCCTACTATTATACACCACTTTTTCGCGGTTGTCAAGGGGATTTTATAATTGGCAGCTATTCACTGTCCATATTCATTTTACCACGGGCTATTGTGTTTTGCAAGATATATAGTATACAAATTTTCGATAATTTGTTGCAAAACGATTGTGCATATTTTACAATACAAGAAAATCCTATTAACAATTTGGGGCTGCGCGGTGTTCCCGCACAGCCCCTTTTATTATGAATGTAACTTGAACTTGACAACCAAATCACTGAGAGTTTTTGCCTCCTCATTAAGAGCAGCAGACGTTGATGTGTTTTCCTCGGCGGTGGAGGAGCCGGTGTTAACAGCGTTGGAAATATTGTCGAATCCGAGTGTGATCTCCTTAATCATATCCGCCTGTTCCTCGGACGCTGCGGCAATCTTCGATACAATACTCTCAACATTTTCAGTAAGCTCGGACACGCCCTTGACGGAATCATACGTTCTTTCGGTGATCTTGTTACCGTTATCGACGGCGGCGATAGTGCGTCCGATAAGCTCCGTTGTATCGTGAGCAGCCTCGGCGGACTTCGTGGCAAGGTTTCGCACCTCGTCCGCAACTACCGCGAATCCCTTGCCCGCCGTTCCCGCACGAGCCGCTTCAATAGCGGCGTTCAGAGCGAGTATATTTGTCTGGAACGCAATGTCCTCGATAGTTTTGATGATATTGTCAATCTCATTAGAGGCAGCCGAAATGTCGTCCATTGCCTTGCGGAGGTTTTCCATTTCGGAAACGACAATTTCAACATTGCCCGCAGTCTGCGATACAAGCTCGCTTCCCTTTTCGCAGCTTGCTTCCGTTTCCAACACCTTGTCGGAAATGCTGTGGATATTCGCGTTAAGCTCCTGAATGGAAGCCGCCTGCTGGGTGGAGCTTTGCGAGAGCGTCTGCGCGCCGTTAGACACTTGGTCGGCGCTTTGGGACACTGCCTGCGCGGACACAGTAATCTGTTGCAGAACAGTTTTGAGTTCATCACGGATAGTACGGATACCATTGACAAGCCTTACATAATCACCCTTGTAAGCGTCGACTCCTATCCTGGAGTGAATAGCGAAATTCCCGCCCGCCATTTCCTCGAGCATATAATTCGCGTCGCCGAAAATATCATTCATACTGCCGACTATCTTATTCGTGGCGTTTGCGAGAATAAGTGTTTCATCCTTTGTTTTTATCTCGGGAACAGGCGATGTAAGGTCGCCGTCGGAGAGTTTAGCAAGTCTGTCGGCGCAAAGGCGTATGGGGGTCACAATATTTTTCGAGACAACCATTGACATTAAAATGCTGATTACGCTAAAAACAACAAACAACGCAATACCCGATATTACCATAAAGACAACTGTACCCAAAAAGTCCGATTCGGGCGCGACTATCGCCATTGACCAACCGGGAACACATTCGATAGGCGTATACGCGACATACATTGTCTTGCCGTCTTTGGAACAAACGTCAATACCCTTTTTTCCGGTCAGCATCGAATGATATGTATCTCCCAGATTCGAAACGATTTGTTCCTTTGCCTCATCGTTCAATACGCTTTCAGAATCTGCGTGCCCCGCGATATTGCCGTCGCTGTCTATCAAAAACGCGTATGAATTATCGCTCAGGTTAATCTTACGCATAATCTCATTGAGGAATTCATCGTTGGCAATAAAATACGCACAGCCTATTGGTTCACCGCCCTCAATTCCGTCTGCCCACAAAGGAGCTGAAATTATCTGAATGATTTCGCCCGTAAGACGCGAAATGGTTGGATTAAATACGCAAGTCTTTCCTTCCATTGCCAGTTTGAAATACCCTCTGTCGCTGAAATCCTTATGATCCGTAATCTCGGTGCCATCTGCTTTTATAATGTTTCCGCGTTTCAGACCCTGACTTGTTGCAAGGTCTTTTATATACGTGAGCTTATCGGCATCCGAAACAGTCGGCGATACTAGGGTTGAGTCACGACCCGCTTGCTCGGCAT
>CAYZQU010000096.1:0-7019 GCA_964480645.1 uncultured Ruminococcus sp.
GTGCAGATGAAAATCGCAGAGCGATTTTCATCTGCACGGTTTTGAATTTGTTTTTAAGATAAGGAGAAAATATGGAAACTGACGGCAGTCGAAGTACAAACGAAAAGGAACACAAAGTCGCGCGGTTCTTTTTAGCGCCGCTTATCGGGCTGAATAAGGGAATTTCCGCGCTGTTGAAAAGGGCGCTAGGCGCGAATTATGCGGACGTTTCCGAGGAGGACGTGCGCGATTTGGTAGACGCGCTGGCTAAGGACGAGGACGAGGACGGAATCGAGGAGAAGTCCGCCGAGATGATAAACAACATCTTCGAGTTTGACGACCTCACCGCCGGTGATGTAATGACGCACCGAACGTCCATTGTCGGTGTGGATGTTAAGTCCATTACGCTTGATGATTTGATATACCTCGCGCTGGAGATGGGATTCTCGCGAATTCCCGTGTATGAGGAGAGCGTGGACAAAATCGTTGGAATGATTATCGTTAAGGACTTGTTGTGCCTTATCGGAAAAGCGGACTTGTCCGATTTCAAAATCGAGGACTTTCTAAGGGAAGTGAAGTTCATTCCTGAGGCTTGTAGTGCTTCTGAAATCTTCAAAACCCTCACCGAAAACCGCGCGGGAATGGCTGTCGTTGTGGACGAATATGGCGGCACGGCGGGAATCGTTACGCTTGAGGACATCATCGAAGCTGTTATGGGGAATATTCAGGATGAGTACGATGATGAACAACAGCTTATCACGAAAATTGGGAATCAGGTGTATGAGGTTTCGGGTGAGGCTGACCCGGACGAGGTTTTCGGGCTGTTTAATGTGAAATTACCCGAGGACCACGAGTATGAGACTATCGCGGGTTTTGTCGCGGATAAGCTGGGCTACATTCCCGAGGACACGGATGGTCCGCTCAGAGCCTCCGTGGATTATAAGGGCGTGAAACTGGTGGTTATGCGGGTCGAGGACAGAACAATGCGTAAAATTCGCGTGATTAAAATGTCTGAAAAATCATAATTCCGCGTATTCCGAGATAAGCGAAAGCGTGGAGCTATACCGTTCCTCATCTGTATCACAGCCCATAACCACAGAAATGTATGTACCTTCTTTTTGAGAAAACACCGCTATAAGACAGTTACCCGCATTTGAGGTAGTTCCCGTTTTCATACCTATTGCGTCCTTGCGGTAAAATTCGTCATCGGGATTCAGCAGGCGGTTTGTGTTTGTCCAGGTGATGTTTTCACCCGACTCGAAAACCACATATTTTTGATATTCCGAGACAATCTCCCGAATCTCCGAAACGGAAAGCGCGTATTTCGCCAGAACACTCAAATCGCGCGCGGTGGTGTATTGTCCAGAGCTGTCGCTTCCGTCGGGAGTGGTAAACCGACTGTTCGCCATTCCGATTTCCCGCGCGAAGTCGTTCATAAGCCCACAGAAGCGTTCCACGGCTATCGAATCGGGCAGATTTTCGGGAACTCCCGCTCTCACAACGGAGACCGCGACCGTGTAAGCCGCATCATTTCCGGATTCCATCAGCATTCCGCGAATCAAATCGCGAAGTTTTAGCCGATGCCCGGGAGCAATTAAACATACACTCGAACCATTCGGAACGAGTTCTTGTTCCGTGCCGACCGTAATCACCTCATCGGCGCGCATATTCTTCAACGCAACCGAAGCGGTCAGCAGCTTTGTAAGGCTTGCGGGAGCAACGCGCATATCCGCGTTTTCCTCGAACAGCGTTCCATCGTCACCAACGCGGCACACTATCGCCGCCTTCCCCGTGAATTTGTTGTCGGGCTTTTTGTATTCGTACATCAGCAGCACTAAAAGTGTGACAAGCAAAGCAATCGGGACAAAGCATTTGATAATTCGTATAAATTTATTCATATATTTTTCCTCCTGTATAGCATTATAACACATACAGAGGAATTGTTTTTAAAGATTCCCTTACGAATTTATTAAGATTTTATGATATTTAGGAAGTGTTAAATTATGACCAAAAAACAACTTGCCGCCGAGGTTATAACGCGGCTGAAAGCGGAATACCCCGATGTAAAATGCGCGCTTGTCTATACAAAGCCGCATGAGCTGCTTATAGCCACACGGCTTTCGGCGCAATGCACGGACGTCCGTGTGAATAAGGTAACGCCTGCACTGTTTGAGCGTTTTCCGAGTGTGGATAAGTTCGCGGACGCGGAGATTTCCGATGTGGAGGAATACATAAAGTCCTGCGGATTGTTCCATACAAAGGCGCGTGATATTGTGGAGATGTGCCGCGTTTTGCGGGACGTTTACGGCGGGGAAGTGCCCGATTCCATTGAGGAACTTGTAAAGCTCCCCGGAGTGGGTCGCAAAACCGCAAATCTCATTGTCGGGGACTTGTACGGCAAGCCCGCGATGGTCTGTGATACTCATGTAATTCGTTTGACGAACCGCCTCGGGCTGTCTAAAGGCAAGGACGTGGCACAGGTCGAAAAACAGCTCCGCGCGGTCGTTCCCCCGGAGGAGGGGCTGATGTTCTGCCATAGGCTCGTGTGGCACGGGCGAGGGGTATGCTCCGCGCGGAATCCGAAGTGCGCGGAATGCGTTTTGTCCGAAGTTTGTAAATTCGCGAAAGGGGTGTAAATATGGATTTGGAAGAATTCAAGAAACTAATGGATGAACATTGGATTAAACAGCAGCAAATGCTGGAAAACGGCGATTATGCCGACTATGTCCGAGAACACGCCGTTTCGGATTGTATGAGTGTGATATAATAAAATGATAAAGAAAATGATGGGTGAAATTTTTAAGTCTTGGCTTAAACAGAATTTCCAAAGGTTTTCTGATTATGGATTATCTTTTGTTGATACATTTGAGAACAGTCCTATAGATGGCAACGATGGTTCTGTGGTGATAACTAATGAGAATTCGCTTTATATCACCCAAATTACTGTTAGAAATGATGGGTTTATAAATATAGAAGTCCTGTCTAATGATACCGAAGAAATGGTATTCTATATTTATTGTAAAACAACAGAAAGAGTAGTTGATTTTGATGCATTGATGAAAAATTATTTTGACTTTATTATGTAGTTTTGGGAGTTGATATATAATTATCTGCCGTTTTCGGAGAAAATCTGCTGTTTCAATATTCATACCACTCCGGAAGCATTTGGGATATTTATTGGTTTATAGACAACAAAGACCTTGCAGAATGGAAATTCGAGAACTCCTATATGAATTGGGATATGGACTAATCGTGTTTATATGGTTTTGGAGGTGTGTTATGGACTTCGCGGAGGAGGTAAAATCCCTTGCAGCAAAGGCTCGCGAACGCGACCCCGGATTTCACAGATTCGGCGCGTTGAGTCATAAGTATCAATTTAATCCGACAATCGGGATTGAATTGATACACGAATTTGAGACGGAACGCGGCTTGACGCTCCCCGATGCGTATGTTCTCTATCTCACGGAAATCGGCAACGGCGGCGCGGGTCCCAATTACGGGCTGTTTCCGTTGGAGAAAGTCAAAGGCTTTTACAATCCCGATGTGGAGATTTTCTTCGACAGAACGGACATTCCCGATGTGTGGGAGGAAGTCTGTCGAGTGTATGATGAAGCTTTTGAAAATGACGGCGACGAGTATCTGAAAATCGAGGAGCGCGTTCTGAACGGCTCGGTGATTATCGGAACGCCGGGCTGTACAATGTACACGGTTTTGATGTGCGCGGGCAAAAATTACGGAAAAATCGGTGTAGTGGATTTGGATATGGTGGAATATGCGCCGCCTAGTCTTTCCGATAAAACGTTTGAGGAATGGATTTTGGAGTATTTCAGAAAAGCTGCGAACGGAGAAATCATAGAGGAATAAAAAACCGCCCCGAAAGGAGCGGTTTTAAGTTTTAGTTAGCCGCCGCTATCATAGCTGCTGAAATATTCTTAATGTTCATAATTTTTTCTCCTCTGTAATCTTGAATTTTGAGAGCATTTTGCTCTATATAGACATTATATAACATATTTATTAATTCGTCAAGTATTTTCATCACAATTGTAAAATGATAATATTATATCATAAATAACAAATAAAAGAGAGAATACTATGAATTACAATCTTTGTCATCGGATAGGCGAACTGCGAACGCAATTTGGAATTACCCAAACGGAGCTTGCAAAACGGCTTGGTGTTACCCGAAGCTCTGTAAACGCATGGGAACTTGGGTTTGCAACACCACAACTTAAACATATAGTGGAAATGGCAAAAATTTTCGGAACTACCGTTGACGGAATATTGAATTCTTCCCCTAAAGTAGTTGTTGACATCAGCGACTTGTCCCCAAAAGAACAACAGGCAATTTTCGATATAATAGACTGCTTAAAGGCACAGCATATTGAAAAGGGGCTTTAAGGCAACTCCACACAAAGATTGCCGTCTTAAAATCTTTAAAAATTCAACCTTTACAAATTTCGTAAATCGGCTTTACAAGCCGATTTACACTGCCTTACGGTATCTGTTCTCGCTTTTTACAAAATTTTTTTCAAAAAACCCCTTGACAAACGCAAATAACGTGTTATAATATATTAGTCGCCGATAATGGCACGGAGCAACGCTGGTGTAGCTCAGTTGGTAGAGCAGCTGATTTGTAATCACGGACGAACGCTTATTTTAACCGATAAATATAGGCACTCAATCAAAAAGTTTGAGTGCTTTTTGTATGCCCTCAAACGCTATGAATCCGCACTCATAGCGTTTGTGCGGTATAAGCCGCTGCGTGGCAATAGCTCAAAATATAGCCCGAACGCTTGAAAAGCGGTTGCTCACGGGTTGCCAACATATAGAACCAAGCGAAACATATAGAAAAGCCGCCCTCTCGGACGGCTCAATGTTTAAATAATCGATATAAGCTCATCGGGTTTTATGACCTTTACCTCAGAAGCTATTCTTGCAAACTCCTCATCACGGGAAATAATATAGTCGGCGTGTATGTTCTTGGCAAACACCTCAACCAACGAATCCTCAAAGTCCTCATTCGGCAGTTCAAGAGCCTTCAAACAGTCCTCCTGCGTTATAGGCACAACCTTATAGGTGTTCAGCAGAAAGCCGAGCACAGCATTTGCCCCAGATCTGTTTCGAGCCTTACTGTACAGAAAGAAAATATCCGTTGCGGTGTTAGCGGTAAAGCAGCAGTCGATTTTTCCGCTCTGACCGTGCAGCAAAATTTTCTTAGCCGCTACATCAAAGGGTTGTCGTTCCTGCAGAGCGTCCATGATAATATTTGTGTCCAACAATACCGTCATTTGGATAACCTCTCTGTTTTCACATCATCAAGATCAACATCGCTCGGCAGCGTTCCGAATAACTGCTCTACCGAGGTAATTTTTTCGGGCATCTTCTTTGTATACCAAGGCTCTCTGTCACAGCGAATAATCTTAGCGGCGGGCTTTCCGTACTTGGTAATGACAACTTCCTCGGTTTCCGCAAGATCAACATATTTCCCAACATTTACCTTAAGGTCTGACAATGAAATCTGCATAACAATACCTCCTTCAAATCCTTTAATAATATTATAGCATATCGGTGCTGTTTTGTCAAGAGTTTAGGTGTTGTTATTGAAAAAATCGGCTGCGGAAATCACTCCGCAGTCGAAGTTTAAACTATTACCAGATATGGCACATAGCGTCAATATCCTCGCGTACTTCTTCAAGAATGTACTCGCTCTTAAGTCCATTATAGTTTTTCATGATAACGACTAAACTGCTATCACCCATAAGAATCTGTACCTTTTGTGGCAAATACTTTCTCAGCAGCTGAGTGCAGAATGTATGACGGAAACGGTATAAAATAAAGCCTTTATTCGCAATATTTTTTTCTTTAGAAACCTACTCCACATACTATGCAAACCGCTGTCCGTTAACGCTCCTCCTTTTCTATTGGTAAATATAAAGCTCTCTGCCGTACCGCCAGACTCGTCCTTCCATGCAGCCAACACAATTGCCACATCACGCGCAAGGGGGAGCGTTCTAACACCCTTTTCACTCTTGGTCTTACCGACACACTCTATAGATTTTGGTATTCTCCCGTTGGCGTTGGGAGTGCGGGCTTTATTTTCTTCTCTTTTCATCGCCTTGGTAACATGAATCACATTATTGTCAAAGTCTATATCACACCATTTTAACGCTCTAATTTCGCTTGGTCGCATCCCTGCACAAAGTGATATGGCAAGATAAGCGTAAAGGCGAAGATCTGACTTAGCGGCACTGAATATTATTTCAAGCTCATCATCGGTATAAGGTGGACGTTCTTTCTCCTTAACAAGACTCTTTCCCTTGCAGATAGCTCCCGCCTTGCGCAATCTGCGGATAAGCTCCTGCAAGGTTTCAATGTCCTCATAGCGGAGAATCGGAGTTACAAGCTCGACCGTCTGCGCTTGATTTCCGTTCTTGCTCTGGATGTGAATCGAGGAATCCGATACGAAACACCACAGCCGCCCTGTGCTGTCTTTTGCGGCATATTTGTCATAGCCGCCGCCTATGTACTCGCTCCTCGTACCGAAGTACGCTGCCGCGACCTCCGCCGCTTTCCTCCTCGTGATACAGCGTGACCGAAGGTCATGCGGTCATACTCAAGCTCGACCCCAAATGTCTGTGTCCTCATTTTCATAACCTCCAACTGTCTTTCTTTTCCTTTGCTGGTGTTATGATAACTCTTATGAAACAGATATTCAAGGTCTAAATTATACGAATTTTATCTCAATATCCTGGTGGTTATGTATCCTCAACATACATCATCTTGCGGTTGCACTGGTTGCCACTTGGTTGCCAAATTGCCGCCTGAGATAGCTATGGCTAACCAATGGAAACAATACCCGGATAAGTTTTCAGGAAGCGTTTCTACACTGATAATTCAAAAAATCTTAAAATTTTTTCAATCTCGGCAAATCACGCAAAATAGCTGTACAAGCCGATTTACACTGCCTTACGGTATCCGTTCTCGCTTTTTACAAATTTTTTTCAAAAAACCCCTTGACAAACGCAAAAAAAACGTGTTAT
>CAYZQU010000097.1:0-7015 GCA_964480645.1 uncultured Ruminococcus sp.
ATCGTATCGCCCTCAACGGTTTCCGCGTAGAGATACTTCTTTACGGGAACGCCGTTTTTGAGGTGAGATTCCACGATTTCGGGAATGTGAGCAAGCTCTGTTTTCGAGTAGAATGTGCCCTCAGGATACACAATCATAATCGGACCGAGCGCGCACAAGCCGAAACAGCCCGTCTTTATGATATTTACCTTGCCCTCTAAGCCTTGGAGCTTGATTTCCTCCTCGAGCTTTTCAATTATCTTCGCCGACCCGCTGGAAGTACAGCCCGTACCTCCGCAGACCAGAACGTCCTTAACGCCGTTGTCCTTGCCCTCAACGCGGACGTTTACAACCTCCGCCGCCTTGGACTTGATGGCATTAAGCTCGTCTAAAGTTTTAATCCTATCCATAAGTCTTCTCCTTATTTTAATAGCAAATCCGAAAACTCACGAATTTAATTCTCGTTTGCCAAGTGTTACCTTGTATCTTCAATATTCGGCAACTCTTGCATTTTGGATTTGCACACAACACGGTAAGTTGATTTGGAACCGGATTGTCCGCAAGTCATATATATACGCTGCGAGTTGCATACAATCTTAATAACGCGCGCGGAGCGCACATTAATTTTCCATTATCAATTATCCATTGTCAATTAATTATGTATACTTTTCCAGTATCTTGTCCACATCGTCAACCGTCAGTCGTCCGTAAACGTCCTCGTTGACCGTCAGCACGGGAGCGAGTCCGCACGCGCCGATACAGCGGCAAGCGTCCAGCGAAAATTTCCCATCGGGAGTGATTTCTCCGCTGCCAATGCCCAGCTTCTCCTGAAGCTTGTTGAAAATATCTCCCGAGCCTTTTACATAGCACGCCGTGCCAAGGCACACGGATATTTTGTATTGTCCTTTCGGATTGATGGAGAACTGCGCGTAGAACGTCACCACTCCATACACCTTTTCAAGCGGAATGTCCATCGCCTCCGCTATCATTGTCTGCACTTCAATTGGAAGATACCCGTAAATTTCCTGAGCCTTCTGGAGTATCGGCATCAATGCGCCCGGGTCGTCCTTGTGTTCCGCGATTACCGCGCGCAGACGCTCCTCCTGTTCCGCGGTTCCGGAAAACGGTACCGCGCTCTTCTTAAAAGCCATATTAGCCTCCTTATTTTTAATGGCAAACCGCGCTTTTATTTTGCGCGACGCCAGATTTTCCGCACCCTGCGGGATTGTCCCAATTATTTATATCGTATTTATGTCAAACCCGATATATCACTATGTATTATACCATATATTCGACAAAAAATATATAATTATCCTTGATTTTGTAAATTATTTCTTTGTAGAAATTCCTAACGATTTATTGTGCAATTTGCACAAAAGCCGCTTGAAATCAAGAGGAAATTAATACAAGTTAGCTAAAACTAACTACATATAAACTTACTGTTCTTCCCGCCGCAGTCGGAGAGAACAGTGTAATACTAATTCTCAATAGAAATAGTATTATACAAGCCGAATCCCCGCCTTGTTCGGACGGGGATTTACATTATTTCCTTTTCCCGGACGCGGCAAGTATTGCCGCTCCCGTAAGAATCGCAGGGACAACCGCAAACGCCACACCGGTGGTGGGGTTTCCTGTCGCGCCGTTGGAATTCCCGCTTGAATTTCCGATAGAGGGCGTGCTTGAAGTTACGCTTGATGTGCCCGTCGTTACTATTCCGGTTACGGGTATCGCGTCAACTGCGCCGGGGTAGTCCGCGTGTTCGGAAATCGCGAACCGCACATTATCACCCGTTTTAGCAATTACCTTATACGTGAACGTTGCAACAACGCTGTCCTTAGCATAAGAAGTGCCGGAGAATGTCGCTGCGCCGGTATTCGCAACGAATTCTCCGCCATCAACCTCGGAGCTTACAAGCTCCAATCCCTCGGTTTTAACCATAAATCCGCCTTTTGTCACGCCGTTTTGAGTAACCTTTACGGAGAATGTCACGTTTGCGCCGTTTACGTACTCGCCATTAGTCTTCGCAGCGGTCAGGTACATTCCCTGAACCGAATCCGTAGAATCAGCGGATTCCGCGTATGCCGCAGATGTAAGCGTCATAGCCGCGAAGACGATACCAAAAGAAACTGCCTTTTTCATTTTTAATCACTCCTATAATAAAATCCCGATACGAAATTCCGCATCGGGATTATTATTACCGTAAATATCCGTTTTAACCATAGATTGGTAAATTTTCCGTTATGGCTTGCCGATAAGCGATTTCAGATGGAATATTAAGCAATCCCCACGACAGTCTTAAGTATTTCGGCCGCGTCTGCGGCGTTTACGTGACCGTCGCCGTTCATATCGTCGTTTAACAGCCTTTGACCCGTAAGAATCTTCAGCTTTACCGCATGCTTTAGAACGAGCGTAGCGTCCTGAGCGTTTACATAACCGTCAAGATTTACATCGCCCTTTTTCCATGTGGGTGTAGGGTCGGGAGTTGGAGTGGGGTCGGGAGTTGGCATAGGAAGCTTTCGGAAAGACACATGAACATATACATTACCTGAAGGCATAATTAATGGATAAGTCCATGTGGTATCATAGCAATTGCTTGTTTCGTATATTATTTGTTGTGTATTCTGATTTTCTATAAATATTTCGCAAACATAACATCCGGGATCGGGGGTTGCGGTTATGGTTATTTGTTCACCGGCGGAGATGCCGCTATGCTTACTGCCGGTCAGTGTTCCGGACGCGGCACCGCCATTGCCAAACGAACGACCATATTGCATACGGTAAGTATCCGCCGCGCTTGCCGTTATCGCCGTGCCAAATGAACTCGCTGCGACAATAGCCGAAAGCGCGGCAGCCATAATTGTCTTTTTACCATTAAATTTCATTATTTTCCACCTATGTGAAACACAAATTGCTTGATAGTTTATTACATTATAATATATTTGGAGTGATTTGTCAATAGTTTTACATAGAAAAGTACCCCTGCTCCGAATCGGAGAGGGGTGAAAATAAAATAATGGACTATATTCGTCGAGTTTGGGATTCGACAATATTAGGGAAGTTGTCAATTATTTACTTGAGACCGACGACAATTTTGAGTATCTCGGTCGCGTCCTTGGCGTTTATGTAACCGTCGCCGTTTACGTCAGCCATAAACAGCTTCTCGTCCTTAAGCGTATTAAGCGCTACAATGTGCTTGAGAACCAATGTCGCGTCCTTTGCGTTGGTTGTGCCGTCAAGGTCAACGCTTCCCTTCTTATAAGCGGTCACGTTTTTGAGTTTTTCGGTGGTGAAGATGTACTCGCCCGCGTAACCCGCCGCGAAGGTAATTTTGTTGTCCTTGACTGTCGCGAAAATCGGAACGACTCCACGTTCGGTTATACGGTAAGCGTACATGCTCTTGCCCTTGAACGCCCCGGGAACGGGAACGGTGATTTCAACGTTGTTTTTAGGCACGGTTGTCTTTTTGTTGGTATTGAGAATATCAACGTTCAACGCAAATCCCTTGTTGTCGCCTACTGCGTTTACAGCCTCTTCAGCCGCCTTCTTAACGTCGGCAAGCTTATTGGAGCTTGCTTTCTTAACGATAGGCTCTGCCCAATCTGCCGCCGTTCTTGTGGACGACGGAGCGTCAATTCTAATATAAGATACCGCAGTATCGGCTTTGTCAACTTTAACAGCCGCGCCCGACTTGTCAGAGGAATTTGCGTCTATTCTGACTGTGTCTTTTACGGCGTTCGCGTTAGAGGAGATTGTCTTGTTAGTAACATCGAGGTATGTCGAGGTGCTTCCGCTCGAAGACGAACCGCCTCCGCCGTAAGAACCGCCGCCCGAGGGTCTGCTCGGAGATGTGGGCTTCGCGGTGAATGTGGCGTTTATTGTTGCGCCAACCGCGGGCATTGTGAACTTATTGGAGGTTACTGTTACGGCGTTGCCCGCCGCGTCGGTAACGCTCCACGAGGAGAAATTATAGCCGTCAGCCGGGGACGCTGTGAGGGTAATTTCAGTACCAACCGTAACCTCAGCATTGTTTGTAATCGTTGTGCCGTCCGCTGTCTTTGCGGTGAAAGTGCCGTTAGCGGGAGTTCCGAGCGTAACGACAGCTTTTGCGTCTGCCGCAATGTTTACTTTAACCTTTGTTTCCAACTTGTCAACAACATTGCCGTCCTTATCAACAAGAACGCATTCCGAGCCGCTCTTTACCTTAACGGTTACGATAACCTCCTTGTCAACGCCCGTTTCCGACGGCAAAGTTCCAATCGTGAAGTCAAGTTTGTCAAGATTAGCGTTGCTGCTGATTCCGAGGTTGGCTTTCGCCTGAGTGATAATCGCGCCCTCTGTGATTGTTGTAATTGCGGTTTTCTGCTCAGCAGGTGCTTCCTTAACGCTGGGAATCTTAACCAGATTTACGGTCGCGATAACATTGCCTTTCTTGTCGGTGTATACAACGGTCTTTGTGTTGCCGTTTGTAAACGCCGCTTCACCCGCGCCAATCCAGAGGTTGATATATTTTCCCTTTTCAGATTCGCCCTTGCCCGCAAACTTGTATCCGTGCTCAACATCAATATCCTCAATACCGGTTGCGGTAAGCCCATATGAGCCGTTACCATCCGCCACAAGAGCATTAGCAAGCTCAAGAACAAGGCAAACATTCGCCGCGCCTTGACCATTACCGCCGGTAATGTTTGTATTATTCTTCATCAGCTCTGCGGGAACTTTTACGGTCGCGGTTCTGGAATCTGTATCCCATTTCAAACTGTCTACATAGAGCTTGCGGTTATCCTGATAACGTGTAAGCTCATCGGGATCTGTCATAGTCGAAGGTGCTTCAATGCCCACAGTCATGCCAACAGCCTTAATGTCCTCAGACATTGTCGCGGTTTCAACCGCGAAATCGGCTGACGTGAGTTTAACTTCAACCTTGCCTAACTTCTTGTTATCTGCGGAAATCAGATCCTTTACCGGCACGGTCACGGTGTAAGCATTGCCGCTCAGGGTGAGAGGCTTGGTCGTATCATCGCCGAGTTTCAGCGTAGGCACAGCGGTAAAGGATTTTCCGCTATTGGGAGTGAGCGTGATTTTTACGTTCTTGCCATCCGCTTCCATTACGGCGGTCGGTGTGTAATCGGTAAATGTCTCTTTTTCGTCAATAGTGCAGGTGTATTCGGTGATGTCCTCGAATGTGATTTTGAGATTCTTTTCAGCCGTTTCGCCCAAAGCGTTTTTGCTTACGACTTTCAAGGTAGCCGATTTGCCCATCAAAGCGTCTGTAAGTGTAACCCAGACAGTAGCGTAATCCTTATTATCGGTATCGGCATTGTCAACGAAGCAATGACCGTCCGCTTTCCAATGAAGGGGGTCGCCATCGCCGAACAGCGATGCGCCTTTTTTATTCTGAATGTCAAAATCAAACGTTTTGTCCATTTTGAAAACAAACAGAACATTCTTTCCGGGTGACCCCGCCGCAGGCTCGCCCACCATCTCGCCCAATTTTGCTTTAACCGTCATTTCGTAGCCGTCTGCGGTTTCGTTAAGTGCGCTGAACTCATAGAGCCCCTTGTTTTTATTGTAGCGTTCAAGTTCATCATTATTATTCAACATAGTCTTCGGAGCGTCGTTGCCCTCGACCACTTCTAAGTTCGTTACGCTCGGGTTCTCGACCTTGGTGATTTTGCTTGCGTTATCCGTGTCGTTGTTGGTGAAATCGCATTTTTCGGTGTTTATCATAATCTGCGTTGCCTTGAAGTCGTTCGCGTTTTCGCCGACTTCGGGCAAATAGAACTTGTTTACGGTTACCTTGCCGCCTGATATGGTTAAGTTGCCGTCGGAAGTCAAATTGCTCACATTGTCCGCCGCGGTCGACCAACGAATATTTCCTGTAAATTCTCCGCCGGTTATTTTCATAATAGCAGGCAATGTCGCGCCGTTGCCTGCGTTACGTCCAATCTGAAGAGTGCCGGTAATCTTAACATCGCCGTCTATATTAACAGTCGGAGGAGTTGTATCTGCATAACCTCCCGTAGAACCAGCCCAGACAATCCCTTCTATTTCGCCGCCTGTTATTGTTGTTTTCATATTATTCAATACGGCAACAGAGTGTCCCTTGTTGTCGTCACCCACAAACTCAAAATGGTCATTCGGATTCTGAATTACAACAGTAGGACCGGTAATCTTTCCGCCCGTCATAACCAACTCGTTAAATTTGCTGTCTTCCCAAACAGTAATGCAGCCTTGACCCTCTTCAACAACTACATGTCCGCCGTTAAGCGTCATCTTGCCGCTGCGGCATGCAATCGCATATGCAGTGTTTGCAGTACTATGTTCAATTGTACCGCCGTTCATTATAAATTCCGCAGCAGCGGTGGGGTTTGTTGAACCTGCCGCGCCAATTTGAACCATGTAATTTGAACTTTTATTTGCACGCTTGATTACACCTGTTTTGGCGGTGCTTGTATCGTTGACAGTAAGAGAACAATCGTTATTCACCATGATTCCCGTTTTCGTTTGCGCCGCTGTCAAAATATGCCCATTCAGGTCTATGGTGACATTTTTTACACTGATTGTGAGCGTGTCTGTAAGCACAATATCAGACGTGAGCTTATATGTTGTGTTCTCTTCAAGCGTCTGCGGGAATGTTGCGTTGCCCTTTCCCTCACCGATTTCCACTACTTTAGCGGTCTGCTCGGGTGTGCCGGATGTTGTGTCCGCCATAGCTACATACGAGCTAAGAGTGCTTAGCATCGTTGTCGATGCAAGTATCGCGGATAAAATCTTTTTGTTTGCCTTCATTAAAAAATCCTCCTGTGAAATTTTGATGTATTGAGGGGAAATGTTTATTCCCTACAACTTTTATTATAGTACAAAAATAGTACTATGTCAATACTGCAAATATACCAAAATAAAGCTAGAATTTTTATAAATTTTCGTGTAAAATTAATATAAACAAAAGTGTGCTTGCGGCTTTTGTGATAAAATTCACGATTATTAAGTTTCGGAACATTACATTATCAAGGAGGTTTTTTTATGGCAACTGTATTTT
>CAYZQU010000098.1:0-7006 GCA_964480645.1 uncultured Ruminococcus sp.
GATTTTTATGTCCGCTTCGGTAAATCCCTCAGGAATCTCGGCGCATTTCTTCTTCCGCGCGCCGATGGACTTCGCCTTTCCGGTAACGCGATGCCATCTGCGGCGAACAGTCGAGCCTGTACTCTTTATCTCGGCGGGAATTGCGCGGAACTGCTGAACGCCCTCGGTAATGTTGTCCATCAGCTTGATAAGCTCCGCCGTAAATGCGTTTTCGTGACGCTGTGAATTTCCGCTCATACAACGCTCTATTACCGCCGGATAGCGGTCATACGCGCGTTTTACCGCGTCAGCCCACGAAAGATAAACCTCGTTCATAGCGTGGTCGCCGATTTGGTGAATCTCCTCGCGGTGCGACAGCGCGAATTCCAGATTCTCGGCGATTGCCCGTGGATTGGGAGCGGTGAGAATTCCCGTTCTGCCATCGGTAATTCCCTCAGCGGCGCAGCTTCCGCGAATAAGCAGCGAACCCACTCCGCAAGCCGCTGCCTCGCGAACCACGATTCCATTCGTATCGTACTCCGACGGAAACAGGAAAAGCTCTCCGGCTGTGTAATAAACGCGCAGATCCTCGCGGTCGGTTACCGCGCCCGTGAAAATGCACTTGTCATAAATTCCGAGTTCCCGCGCGTAATCCTCCATTTCAACTCTATCCATACCATCGCCGACAATCATCATCCGATAATCCAGACCCTTGTCGGAAATGATTTTAAGTGCGTCCAATATAAGGCGAATTCCCTTATACCACAGCAATCTTCCCACGAAAATAAACAAAACCGTATCATCGGGAACGTTATAGAAATGTCGAAGCTCCTTGGCATCGTCCTTGTCGGCTCTTCCGCGCGGAAAATCCACACCGTTCTCCATCACGGCGATTTCACCCTCGTAACCCAAACAGCGCAGATTATCCCCCGCGCCGCGGCTTACCGTCCACACCTCATCGCACGCGGAGATGTTGCCAACGATAAATTTGACTGCCTGAGCGGACAGCAGGTCGTTTTTCAAAGCCCGCTTGATATCAATATCGAACTTCGTGTGATAAGTAAACACAATCGGAACATTGGTCTTTTCGCGCAGGACGCGCGCCATCACCATTGACGCGAATGGGCAGTGGCTGTGGATTATATCGAAATCATAGTCGGAAAGCTTGTCCAGCTTACTGGAAGAAAAAGGATACCCGGCGCGATAACCGCACAGACGCTCTGTAATTTTCATACTGCGGTATCTCACCACATCAAACGGATAGCTGTCCTTTGCGCCGGGATATTCCGGAGTTACCACAACCGCTTGTCCCAGTCCGTTTGAAATCGCATTCGCGTAGTTTATAACAGCGTTTGCCACACCGTCTATCATCGGCGGAAAAGAATCATTCATTAAACATACATTCATAAAAAACTCCCAAAAGTAAAAATCAAATGTTGAAAAACCTATAAGACTCCTCTGAAAACTATGGATTTTTAATTTGGCTCTATACCCCAATTGGTGAGACAGAGAGCCAAAAAAACGTTTTTTCGAAGATTACCCATATTTTTATTATACAACATTTGCCGCCAAAATTCAAGTGCTTTTTCCTCCACAGACGGTAAAGATTCGGTAAAAATAATGAATAATGTAGAATGGATAATGTATAATTATGGTGTCCGCCTTCGGCGAACATTATTTTGATTGTATCCGAGTAAAAACACTTATCCGCTCGGATACAATCAAAATAACGCGCGGCGTTAGCCGCGCACATTAATTATACATTATCCATTCTACATTATCAATTAAATAAGCTGCAGTCGTAATTCTTCGAGGATTTTCCGTTCGTGTCGGGAAATCTGAACCTGTGACATTCCGAGAGCCAGTGCCGTTTGAGACTGTGTCATATTTCGGAAATATCGCAAAATAATAAGCTTTCTGTCCTCCTCGGAAAGACTCTGCAAACATTGCCGCAGCGCGAGTTTGTCAATCAGCGAGTTTTCTTTGCTGTCCACGGGAAGGTCGAAATCTCCACCGCCGTCATCGTCGGAACAAGTAAGCGAAATCGTTGGTGCGGAAGCCGAAATTGCTTCCGCCGCGTCTTCGGGCGATACCCCGAGATACTCCGCGATTTCGGTAATGGTAGGTTCGCTTCCGCTTTTGGAAAGCTCCTCGCGGGCGCGCGCGGCTTTCATCGAAAGCTCTTTCAGCGAACGACTCATCTTCACAGAGCCGCCATCTCGGAACAATCGCCGAATCTCCCCCAGAATTACGGGAACGGCATACGTTGAAAAGCACAATCCGCGCGATTCGTCAAATTTGTCGTAAGCCTTGACCAACCCAAGACTTCCCGCGGCGAAAAGCTCCTCATACTCGATTCCGCGCCCCCGAAAGCGATTGGCAAGCGAGTGTACCAACGGCAGATTCCGCGCGATAAAATCATCACGGGCGCTCAATCGCCATCACCCTTTTTATGCAGACGCTTCTCCAGTGTAACACAAGTCCCTTTTCCCTCCGTAGAGCGCACACGCAGCTTGTCTGTGAAGCTCTCCATCACGGTGAATCCCAGTCCCGAACGCTCTTCATCGGCAGGAGCGGTAGTAAACGCAGGCTGCATTGCCTGCTCCACATTCGCAATTCCCCTGCCCTTGTCCTTGATTTGTATGTATAATGTGTTATCACTGTACAGCCGCATTATCATTTCTACCATACCCTCCGAATCACGGTATCCGTGGACAATAGCGTTTGTTACCGCCTCGGACACGGCGGTCTTTATCGCGGCGATTTCCTCAACGGTGGGATCACATTGAAGCGCGAATGCCGCCGCTGCCGAGCGCGAAAGGCTCTCGTTGCGTGACAGTGCGGGAAACCGCACTGTGCATTGGTTTATAATCAATCGTTTCATCTTTTCTCCTTATTTTAATAACAAATCGAGAAACGTCAACACAAAAATGCTTTGCATTTTTGCGTTGACTAGCCGAGCAACCCGTCATACCGCTTCGCGGTATGACGCGTTACTCGCTTTCTCGATTTGCACCGGTCGTTACTATGTGGCTTTGGATTATAACGCACAAAATAGCGCGTTTCGGATTTGCACCGGTCGTAATCGCCTTGATTAACTGCCTCATTAAATCAGCTTTTCGCCGTCTGTTTTGACTCTATAAGCAGCGTGGAAAGTCCCGACAGACGAATTACCTCGGCGATTTCGTTCCGCGCGTTCTTAATCAGAAGCTCACCACCGACGTCGCGGACAGCGCGCAGTCTTCCAAGAATCAGCCCAATACCTGAACTGTCCATAAATCCGACCTCGCCGAGGTCAAGAAGCAGCAGCTCCGGTCTTGAGCGCGAAATAACCTCGTCCAGCGACGCGCGAAACTCCCGCGCCGTATGATGATCAATATCTCCCGAAAGTGCCGCCGTTATCCGCCGCCCATCATTGTATATCTTAAGCATAAGCGCACCTCTTTTCATTATTGTAAGGATTTATCCACCGCCTTTACCCGTGTCATTCCCGATAAACTCTCCGAGAGCCGTGAGCGGATTTCCTTACAACAGCATTATATCACACTTCCAGCGCGGACTTTGTCGTTATTCCACAATGAAATTCCACTTGTTTTGGAAATTCGTGGAAAATTCACGCGAGACGGCTCAAATCTGCGGTTAAATCAAAATTTCATAAAAATTTTTCAAAACCCCTTGACAAATCAAAATTAATGTGGTATAATAGCTAATATGATATGGAATATCGTCATTTGGAGAAATACCCAAGTGGTGAAGGGGCTCCCCTGCTAAGGGAGTAGGTCGGGAGACCGGCGCGAGGGTTCAAATCCCTCTTTCTCCGCCAGAGCGATATTCATATCGTTCATAGCAAACGCTCTTATTGATACGCGCAATAAGGGCAATTTGTTATATTCGTTTAATCATGTATCTTATCACTATGGAGATAACAGTTATGAAAAAAGCAAAAATCGTAACATCTGCATCGCTCAGCGTTGCTATCTGAACAGGGCTTATCTGTGCGGCAACAGCAAGTGCTCAATCCGCTGAAAAGGCAGAAAACCGGGAAAATCAAGAGCAGTTTGGCATTGTACTTCCCGATGAATCGGAAAGCATACCGGAAAGCGAAACTGCAGAAGCGTCAAGCGAGCAGTCCCTGCATGAATCGATCAAAGAGATAATGTACGAAACGGACGATGCCGAATCGATTGATGTTGTTATTGGAAAGCTTGAGGCACTTGGCATTCCAACCTACGGGGTGAACGAGGCAATATACGCCGAGGAATTGGAATCAGCAGACAATGTATCCGGATTCTCGCCGACACATTATACCAAACTGCCGTACAACATTAACTTCAGCGAAATTGCTAACGGAAATGTGGTTGCGTCAAAGTACTATTTCTACGGAATCGACAAACCCGTTACTTTAACCTTTAATACACAGGCAATAAACAATCTTGGCAAAAATGTAAAGCTTAAGACCACCTTATACAGGGAGAAGTCTTCATGGGCGGGCGCTTCCGATAAGTGGGAGAAGGTCAATTCGTTTAATTACGAATTTGGATCGACGTTTGTAGGACAAATGCCCATCAATAACCTTGATTCTTCATATATTTACTGCCTTACTTTTGAGAACGCATCCGACTTTGATTGCACTGTCTCAGGAGCAGTTAACATAGCCTTTTGATTACAGACGCGTAATTAAATAACAAAATCCCCGCCGACGCGTACGGCGGGGATTTTACATTTTCGCTGTCAAACTGCATTTCCGTGCCATCTTCAAACTCCGGAACAACATTGGATTCAGCAATGCCGGAGAAGTTTTCTATTGTAAGAGTTTCGCTGGTTAAGGTTATGGTGTGTACTGCGCTGTTATCGGAGATAACACTGCCACTATACACATTGCCAATAAACAGGAAATAACTTTCAAAACAATGTTTTTCATAACTTTAACCCTTTCTGTATTTAATTATAAGTTAATTGAAATGCCATAAGACTTAAGCATTTCAATGTTGTTTGCTTTGACACGCTCACATTCCTCTAAAACCCTCTTGTTGAGTTCGGGATTATCCAACATTTCAAAGCGAAGATCTGTTTGTTTTTTATGCTCTTCCTTAAGTCTTTGTGTTACCATCTCGACCTCATCTTGCGTAGAATAAGGACTAAGATGACTAATCCTTTTCGTTATCGTTTGTTTTAGACGCTCTGCGCCGTCGTTTCTGTAATTTGCCTTTATCAACACCAGTCCTTCTGAGTTGGAGTAATGAGGATCGCTAATGAACTCATCAAATGGACATAATTCCATCCACCCTCCACCATGTTGTTGGGAAAGATAGAAATAGTTTATACAGGAGTCAAGATCTGTAACCTTATCTATAGCAGCAAGTATTATGCTTTTTGTAATATCAAACGCGTTTTTAAGCCCATAAAGCATTGCTTCACTGTCAGCGGAGTTACACAGAAATTCGATACTGTCAAAGAAAGCATCATTTAATGTTTGGCGTTTTAATTTCAAATCCTTATCTATTCCCCATAAGTCACATTTGAATTGAATCGCCCTTTCCATAACATCACAATCGATATTAATGTCCGGAGTATCTCTAAAAATATGAACGATATTTTCTAACCAATCCTCGGGCAGCCTTGTAAAATCAATTTTTCGTCTATAAAGCGTAACAACTCCGCAATAGATTTCAATGTTCTTATAGCCCAATTTTGGAGAGCTGATTTGCCGATATGAGACGATATGCAGTATTTCATTGCCGACTACCCGTACAAAATACGGATATTTAGTCTTGATGTTCTTTAACCTCTTGAATCCCAATGGCTCCAACCCCTCACCGAAAACCTTGACAAACGCCGCGTTCAATGACATGGTTTTCACTTTCGCGGCGGCTTTCTTAAAGTAAAACGCCGTAACATCGCCGCCGTCGGCTTTTTCCATAATCTCGTCAAAATCAGCGTCTATATAATAAGCGTCAATTCCAAAAACTGCCGCAAGATTACCCAGTGTTTCCTCGACAAAAGTGTTTTCTTGTTCAACAATCTCGGAAAATTGTTCCCATGTTTTGCCATCTGCAAGGAGCGGCATCCAATATTTGCGGTTTCCGCGCGCGGGTTCTTCGATACCATACCCCGAGCCGTCGCCGACAATAACCTCATCCTCGCCGCCGTCCGCGGTGAAAAGGTTTAAAATTCCGAAATCGCTGTCCACGACCTCAACAGTAAACGCGCTTGTTTTCAAAGCCGCCGCGATTCCCTTGGAATCGTCGTATGCCTTTCGAGGGTTGTCCCTGTACTCCTCGCTTGCAAGCGTTACCCAGCCGTCACTGAACGCAAGCAGATACGACTTCGCCGCCTCGTCCTCCGCGCACGGAACGAATCCGTGCTTCTCCATCACCGAATTGAACGCGCTTATAAAGCCCGCTCTGTCGGTGTTGTTCCTGATTTGTGTTGTTGTTGAAAATCTGCCCATTTTACTTTCCTCCTGAAATTCATTGCCATTTATTTGGCGCAATCCTCGTGTGTCGTCGTTGACATCCACTATTTCAAGCGACTTGCTCATAAGTATCTCTAATTCAACAATGTGTTTCAAAACGGCAGTTGCGTCCCTATACTAATTTATAATCTATCCTCGAATCTTGTCTACACTCCAATCATAAATTAGTATGAAATTGCGGACGAAATCCACAAAGCAAATTAAAAGTAACATAATACCATAGGGGGCAACTGCGAAAAATGCAAAACGCCGAGCTTGCGCTCGGCGTTTATGGCACGGGCAGAAGGACTTGAACCCTCGACATACGGTTTTGGAGACCGTCGTTCTACCAACTGAACTATACCCGTAAATATAAGGGGGCAGGCAAAAACCGCCTTGCCCCTTAAGAAGCTATAAAATGGTGCGCCAACAGGGACTCGAACCCCGGACCAACCGGTTATGAGCCGGTTGCTCTAACCAACTGAGCTATTGGCGCAGATAGCTCATAGCGAGCAAACTTGGTGACCCGTACGGGAATCGAACCCATGCTTTCGGCGTGAGAGGCCGACGTCT
>CAYZQU010000099.1:0-7001 GCA_964480645.1 uncultured Ruminococcus sp.
TGACGCAGACAACGGCAAAATTTGCCGAAAAGCCGTGCGCCGAAGCTATTGGTACGGGTTCTTAGGCTCTACAACAGCGAAACTGATTTCCCCTGTAACGACTTTCTTTCCGTTGACCGTGGCTACCGCCTTCCCAAATCCAATAGGACCTTTCTTATCCGTCATAACAACAGAAAGCTCCAGCGTATCTCCCGGAAGCACCTGTCCACGAAAACGCGCCTTGTCAATACCAGTGAAAACGGCGATTTTGCCCTTGTTTTCGGGAAGTGACAACGCGCAAACAGCGCCTGCTTGCGCCAACATCTCAATCATAAGCACACCGGGAGTGATAGGCTGACCCGGGAAATGCCCCTTATACCAGTATTCATCGAGCTTTAGGTACTTTTTTGCCTTAACGCTGACGCCCGGTTCAAGCTCCGTAACCTCGTCAATCAAAAGAAACGGGTCGCGGTGCGGAATAATTTCCTTAATCTGCTCCAGATTTAACTTCATATTTACTCCTTATCTTGATGGCAAATCCAAAACCGCGCAAACGAAATCCGCTTTGCGAATTTCGTTTGTGCTCGCCTGCGTGTTATATCGCACGCAAGCGTGCGATGTAACACGCGCGTTTTGGATTTGCATCCGTTATTTACGGGCTACCTCGAAATTGACACGCGACATAACACTCGCGTTCTCGATTTGCCTGCGCGCCTTACAGTCTGTTCCAAAATCAGAGTTTACTCAATCCTGAACAGCTTCTGCCCGTATTCCACCGTATCTCCGTTATTCACATAAATCTCCGCGACATGCCCCGAAAATTCACTGTTAATCTCATTCATCAGGTTCATACTCTCAATAATGCACACCACATCGCCAACGTTCACCGTATCGCCAAGCTTGATATACGCGGGCTTTTCGGGACTCGGAGAACTGTAAAACGTTCCGATAATCGGACTTGTAATAATATTCCCGGTAACGGATTCCACCGGCTTCACCGTCTCCGCGGAATCAGCCACGGGAGCCGCCACAGAAGCCACCGCCGTCATCGGCGGAATCACTGCGGACTGCTTTCTGCCCTCAATCACAATATCCAAGTCCTCAGTGCTGACTTTGATTTTGCCGAGATCGTTCTCCTTGACGATCCTAGCAAGTGCCTCAATGCACTCCACAGTGTCCTCAATCGGGGTTTCGATTTTATCTTTCAAGTTCATCATCCATTTCCTTTCTTTAATATATTAAAGAGAACCGCCGAATAAACGGATTACTTAATCCACAGGTTTCAAGCAGATACAACCGTTGTGCCCGCCGAATCCGAGAGAATTCGACAACGCGGCGGTAATTTTTATATCACGCGTGCCCTCAGTCACATAATCCAAATCGCACTCGGGGTCGGGAACTTTATACCCAAGCGTTTGGTGAATCTTTCCATTCTTAATGGAAAGTGCGGTAACAATCGCCTCTACACCTCCCGCCGCGCCGAGCAGATGCCCCGTCATTGATTTCGTGGAGTTAATCGCAATATTGCGCGCATGCTCACCGAAAGTCAGTTTGATTGACATTGTTTCGGTGGAATCGTTCATATGCGTACCCGTTCCGTGCGCGTTGATGTAATTTACGGTATCGGGGGAGATTCCCGCCTCTTTCACAGCAAGCTCCATCGCTTTCGCACCGCCCTTGCCCTCAGGGTCGGGGCTTGTTTCGTGATGAGCGTCGCAGGTAGAGCCATAGCCGCAGATTTCCGCGTAGATTTTCGCTCCACGCGCTTTAGCGTGTTCGTATTCCTCAAGGATCAAGATTCCGCAGCCGTCTCCGAGAACAAATCCACTCCTCTCCGCGTCAAACGGAATCGAAGCGCGGTCAGGGTCTTGCGAACGCGTAATCGCCTTCATATTGTTGAACGCCGCATAGCAGAATCCAATATCGGAATGTTCCGTGCCGCCCGCGACAGCCGCGTCGATATACCCATGTTTAATCGCGCGGAACGCCTCGCCGATGGACTGAGTTCCCGACGCGCAAGCCGAAGTCACACAGAAATTCGTACCCTTAAATCCCGTGCGGATAGCGACTTCCCCGGCAGCCATATTTCCAATCATCTTGGTAATAGTAAACACAGAAACGCGCTTATTTCCCTTTTCGTGATAGTTGGCAAGCTCCTGTTCGGTGGTATAAATTCCGCCGATTCCACTGCCGATAATACAGCCGACTTTGTAAGGGTCAAGATCCTTAAAATCCGTCCCCGCGTCCTTCAAAGCCTGCATAGTACAATACACGGCATACTGAACAATAACATCGTTGCGGCGTTGTTCTTTCTTGTCAAACAGTTCGCTTGGATCGAAATTTTTTACTCTGGCAACGACATTGCGTGATTCCGGTTCTTCGGGAAACCAATTTCCCAATTCAAAGCCGTGCTTGCCGGCAAGCAGATTCGCCCAAAGCTCCTCGGGAGAATTTCCACACGGCGTAACACACCCAAGTCCGGTTATCACCACTCGTCTTTCATTTCCTGTCATATAAACAATCCTCCGTAAAGTAATATTACGTTACATACTTAATCCGCCGCTGATTTCAATAACTTGTCCGGTAATGTAGGAAGCGTCGTCGCTGCATAGAAACGCCACCACGGAAGCAACCTCCTCCGGCTCTCCGTAACGCTTCATCGCGATTTGCGCAAGCATTGCCTGCCGCTGTTCCTCGGTGAGCTTATCTGTCATCGGAGTCTTGATGAATCCCGGCGCAACAGCGTTAACGTTGATATTGCGCGAGCCAAGCTCCTTGGCGGCGGTCTTTGTCATCGCGATAACCGCTCCCTTAGAGGCGGAATAATTAATCTGCCCGGGATTTCCATACAGACCCGCCACCGACGCAAGATTCACGATTTTACCGTGTTTTTGTCTCAGCATAACCATTCCAACATGTTTAGTCATATTAAACACAGACTTTTGATTAATGCGTATCACATCATCGTAATTGACTTCCGGCATACGCAACAGAAGCCCGTCACGGGTGATTCCGGCGTTATTTACAAGAACGTCAATTGTCCCAAACATTTCCTTTACTTTTTTTACCATTTCCTCGCATTGAGAATAGTCCGATACATCAGCCGCAATGCATTCTGCTTTCACGCCGAACGCGCGGCATTCCTCGGCGGTAGCGTTTCCATAGCTATCCAAAGCCTCCTGAGAGACCTCGTTAATCACGATATTGAACCCATCTTTCGCGAGACGCTTCGCAATTGCCGCGCCGATTCCGCGCCCCGAACCCGTTATAATTGCAGTTTTAGCCATTCTTTACTCCTTATCTTAAAAGCAAATCGAGAACCACGCACACCTGCAGTGTGCGTTCGCCTGCGTGTCGCGGCTCACTGCTTCACAGTGCGCCGCGACACGCGCGTTCTCGATTTGCACTAGCCGCCATAGCCCTGACTATGGTCATTTTGCACGAGTCGCCGTCATATTTGAGTCGGCGTTATTTTTTGCCAATTAATAGAAATTATACTTCCATAATAATCGAACCGTAAGTCAACCCCGCGCCAAATCCTACAAAACATATCTTCATACCTGGCTTTACATTTCCTGCCTTGTACAATTCGTCCAAACCCACGGGAATGCACGCACTAGAAACATTTCCCATATGCTTGATATTGGTGAATACCTTTTCAGACGGAATTCCCATATTCTCTGTGGCTTTCTCAATGATACGCAGATTCGCCTGATGAGGAATCACCAAATCCAACTCCGAAAGCTTGAATCCACCTTGTTCAGCCGCAGTTTTAACAGCTTTTGCCATTGCATTCACGGCGAATTTGTACACCGCCTTACCATCCTGAACGAGGTAGTTTTGCTTGCCCTCGGTGTCGAATCGGTGCTGATAATATTCGTCTATATCGCCGTACCACGGGCAGTTCGGGTGATAGTGAATCTTACAGTAGAGAGCCTCAAATTCATCTCCCTCAGCGCCAATGAACGACGTATAGAACTTGTCGCTTTTCTTTACAAGAACAGCACCTGCCGCATCGCCAAACAGGATACTTGAAGCGCGGTCGGTATAGTCAGTCTGTTGGGAGAGCTTCTCGCTACTTACAATCAGGATATTTTCATATTTACCGGTTTCCAGGAACTTTTGTGCAATATCCAAAGAAGTAATAAATCCGGTACACGCGCTGTTTACATCAAAGCATGCGGCGTTCTTCGCACCAATGAGTTTCTGAATCAGGCAACTCATTGCGGGGTAGAAAAAGTCGGGCGTGCAGGTGGAAACGATTATGAGGTCGACATCCTCAGGATCGAACTTCGCGGATTCCAGAGCGCGTTTCGCCGCCTGTGCGCCCATATAATAATTAGGTTTATCGGTCGCGATGTGCCGCTGTTTAATGCCTGTCCGAGGGAAAATCCACTCATCAGACGTGTCGAGAATCTCCGAAAATTTATCATTATCCGCAACAAATTCGGGGACATAGCTACCCGTTCCCAAAAATTCTATACCGCTCATTAAAAAACTCCTTGATTTTATTTTGAAAATAATGTATAATAAAACGTGGGGGATAAAAATCCCTGACATCAAAAATACATACACTTATTATTTTAACCTATTTTGTCCGATTTGTCAACCGCATTTTGGGAATAATGTGAAATTTTTATCAAATTTTCAAAATTCCGGAGGAAATATGGGCGTTTCGCTCGGCAACCCCGAACGCCTTCATAGGCAGATTAAAATTAAAGGTTACTTGAATCGGCGTTCGGGGCTGCACTCGCGGAACGCGTGCGGCGCGCACTCAGAAATGCCGCGCATACGCGCATATCAAGATCCAAGGCTGATTTTCCCCTATGGCATTTCTTCGCGCGCGCCGCACTAAACCCTATACGAGCTATCATCGCAATAACGGAGGGAGCGAATAATGACATACAATGAATTCATCTCCGTGGTTAACAAATATTGGGAGTTATTTGAGGGCGGATTAAAAAAGCGAGCAAACAAATATTTGTTTGAGTTTACGGATAGCTGTGCGACGATTCCGCGTGAGGAGTTGGACGAGATTCTGGAGAGATTCTGTCGCGAGTTTATAGACGGAGAGCTGTTCGCCGAACACCACAAGGGCAACGGAAATCTGCCATTTCAACTCACGCGGTTGCTAGACGAATATCTCAAGTGTCAGACCGAACAGAACAGAATGCCACACCTGCGATGGGCGTATCAGTTGTTCGGACGGTATTATAACCCGCATGACCCGCGCAATGAGCATTCCGGATATGGGGTTCTCGAACGCGCCTACAATCACCCCGAACGAGACGTAAAAACCGCCATACTGCTCCTTGAGGCACAACTTGGCGAACTGGGATTCGGCGCACATCATTTCCCAGACGGCTGCTGCATATCCCGCGAAGAATACGAACAATTGACTGCGCTGGCGGAACGAATACTTTCCGAGAATGGGATTCCGCAAGGATTGGCGAACGAGCTTGATTATTACAAGCAGCTGTATTCGGTGTGGTATGAGTGGTTCGACGGCGGCAAGCAGGGTAATTTCGCGGAAAAATGCCGCGCGGCGGGACTGGATTGGGAAGAGATTCCCGCCTACTATTACAGCAAATAATTCCCAAAACCTATTGGTGTGTGAGAAATCACACTAAATCCACAGCAACCTGCCGAAGGGGCAATAAAGCACGTTTAATTCCCCGACAACTTAACGGGGTGACATGCAAATTGAGAACGCGCCTGTTTGGACAACGCTTCCCGCGCCTTCGGCGCGGAGCGTTGTAGCCAAACTGCGCACTTTTCGCTCGAATTGCCCTGATGGCAATTCGATTTCGCCCGTTGGGCGAAATACGCGAAAACTGCGCCACGACACGCAGGCGAACGCACACCGCAGGTGTGCGTGGTTCTCAATTTACTATCTAAATAAGGAGAAAAAGATGAAAACTGTATTTTTATTTTCAGGACAAGGCTCGCAGTATCCGGGTATGGGCGCGGAGCTTGCATCAAAATTTGGAAGCGCAAAGCAAATTCTTGAATGCGGCTCGGATATTCTGGGCTATGATTTGCTGAAAAAACTGACGGACAGCACTCCCGAGGAGCTTGCACAGACGCGTCTTTCACAACCCGCGATTTTCACCGTGTCGCTGTTGGCACTGAACGCCGTCCGCGAAAACGGAATCGAAAACCAAGCCGTTGCCGGACACTCACTGGGGGAATATGCGGCAATGTACGCGGCGGGAATGCTAACCCTCGAAGACGCGTTCAAAGCAATCAAGCTGCGCTCCGCCGCAATGGCAAAGGCGGCGGAAATCACTCACGGGGCAATGGCGGCGGTCATCGGCGCGGACGCGGACGCTATCGAGGATGTCTGCGCTGGTGTTCACGGATATTGCGTTCCCGCGAATTTTAACTGCCCTGTTCAAACCGTCATTGCCGGTGACTCAAACGCCGTAGACGAGGCGGTAAGCGCGTTCACCGAACGGAAGATTCGCTGTGTGAAACTCGCAGTATCAGCGGCGTTCCACACAAAGCACATGGAGTCAGCCGCCGAGGAGTTTAAGTCGCAAATCGCTGATTTCAAGTTCGAGAAGCCGAATTGCGCGTTTTATTCCAATCTGTACGGCTCTGAAATTACAGATTTTCCCAACATGCCCGACTATCTTGCCGCGCATATCTGCAATCCCGTGAAATTCACTAATGAACTTAACGCTATGAACGAATCGGGAATAGAGGCGTATGTGGAGCTTGGTCCGGGAAAGGTTCTCTCAGGGCTGGTTCGCAAAACTCTCAAACCCGCCGTCAACACGTATGTAGAGAACTCCGAAACGCTTGAGAAGGCGTTGGCAGCGCTATAGTGAGGCGCTGCCCCCAGCCCCCCTTCCAATATGGTGTGATTTCTTATTATAAGTTTTCGCTGTCGAAATAGTGGTTTAAGATTGTACCCAATGTGCCACACTCTCGTATAAATACGATTAATACTATAAACGGGAGCGAAGGTTCATAACGCTATAACCAAAAGCAAGGTTATATTAAAACTCGTGCAAATC
>CAYZQU010000100.1:0-6997 GCA_964480645.1 uncultured Ruminococcus sp.
ACCGATGTATTCGGCGAGAGTTTTAGGGCGGAGGGTAAGCTCCGCCTCGCTGTCCGATTCCGTGAAGGACGGCTCTACAAGCCGTTCGTTCGGATCAAACTCAAAATCGCCGTTTGTCATTTCAAGCATTCTTTATCTCCTTATTTTAAAACAAATCCAAAACCACACAAATGAATTTTAACATAGTTAAAATTCATTTGTGTTCGCCTGATTGTAACAGTTCACACTGCGTGTGTACCGTTACAATCGCGTTTTGGATTTGCACACAAGTCGCCAACAGGTTATTAACCCTTATATTCTTTATGTATCACAAGTTCCACTTGCGAATTTACGCACTTTTCCCCATCGAAATCCAATCGGATTATAAACGGCATAAAATCCACAATTTTCTTGAAACATTCAAAATTGAACTCCGGATAGTAATAATTCAAAATCGTCGAAAGTGCCGCGCCATGCGTTGCAATAACGATTTTCTCCCCGTTATGCTCCGCAAGGACACGGTTAAGCGCGCGGATATTGCGCTGCTGAACCTCACGCAGACTCTCGCCGTCCTCGGTCTTGTAATCGAAATCCGCCCACTGCTTTTCACCAAATTCAAAAATCGGCATTCCTTTATGGTCGCCCGTCTTACGTTCACGAAAATCCTCATAAATATTGATTTCCAGACCGGATTGAAGCGAAAACAATCCCACAGTATCAATCGCCCTTATGTAGGAACTTGACGCAATAAACCCGATGTCCTTGTCCCTCAGAAAATCCGCAACAACGCGGGTGTCGTTCTTTCCCTCATCTGTGAGCGGTCTTGTTCTGTTGCCCTGCACACTATGGTCGGACTGCGCGTGGCGCACAAAATAAACCTCAGTCATTGTTGACAACCCCCGTTCCTCCGCTGTGGAGCGGCTTTTCATCGCGCTTTTTCTCTAATCTGCGATAATAATCAGACGGTAAGTCGTTTCCGTCATAATCGGTTTTGTGGAAGCTCAACATCGCGTTAATGCGTTTGTTAAGTTCATCAGGCTCTTTAACTCCGCATAGCTGAGACTTTTTACACTCCTCCTCGGCTTTTTCGGCGTTTCCCTGCATAGCGTAATACTCCGCAAGTTCCGCGTGACAGAGCGGGTGATTCTCGTTGATTTTAGTAAGTTTTTCCAACGTTTCGCGCGCCTTTTCATCCTCGCCGCGCATAAGCGCAATCTTCGCCATGATGTAGTAAGAATACCCGTTATTCGGGTCATAACGTAACGCTTGTTCAAAGCAGTAAATTGCCTGATCCAGTTTGCCCTCCACATAGTAATAATGCCCAAGCCGAGACTGAAACTCAGGATTTTCGGGCGCATACTCCACCGCTTTTCGGTAACACCACAGCACCTTTGAATCATTCTCCTGATTCTCGTACAGATTTCTCAACCACTCAAGACAAAAAATCTGATTCTGACGCGAATCGGAGAGCGAAAGCGCTTTTTGGAGCAGTTCTTCCGACTTTGCCATATCATCATTAATAAGAGCAAGAATCCCCTTATAGGCGGTCTTAGCCGCCTCATCGTGGCGGACAATACGCACTCCGTGCTTGCCAAGCGCGCGAAGAGCGGCTCTGCGCTTTGCCATACGCGGAACGACCAACTCCGAAACGATGTATTTTGCCGCTTGAAAAATCGCGGCAACCGACAAAAGAATTATCAGTGTAAGGAAAAATATATAATTATCGGGCGTCATTGTCATCAGGATAATTCCCGCCGACAATATTGCTCCCAAAAGGAACATTCCCAGTCCCGAAAGCACGTTGTTTTTCTTTTCGTTCTTCAACGAAATCCCCCCTTACGCAAGATTTTTGAGTCCGAATTTGATAAGCTCCTCAACGGAGGAATCGGGATTCGCGCCCGAAAGCGCCGTAGAACACTGCGCCGGAGAGAATCCCAGCGTCTGCAAAGCGGTGATTGCCTCGGAAATGTTGTTCCCTGTCATAGCGGGCGCACTCGCAAACTCCTCGGAGGTAAATTTCTGTTCCTTTGCCACCTTGTCCTTAAGCTCCAGCACGATTCTCTGCGCGATTTTTGTGCCGATTCCCGGAGATTTGGTCAGTGTTTTACTGTCGCCCGTGGCAATACAAAGCGCAAGCTTGCTCGGCGTAATATCCGAAAGAATGGACAATGCCGCCTTTGGTCCCACTCCCGAAACGGAAATAAGCTGTTTGAAGCTCGCAAGCTCCCCATTATCCGCGAATCCAAACAAATCCAGTGAATTTTCTGTTATATGCATATATGTGAACAACATCACCTCGTCCATATTGCGGATTTTAGACAATGTGTTCATCGTGGTTCGGCACGCGTATCCAACGCCGCCGCACTCCACAACGGCGAGTCCCGCCTCCCAATGTATGAGTTTTCCATGTAAGCTGTATATCATAAATTAACCTTTCTTCTCATTAAGCTGTTTAACCTCGTTGGAGCGCATTATCTGTGACATTTTCGAGCCGCCCGTATGCCCGTGGCAAATCGCGAGAGCAAGCGCGTCGGCAGTATCATCGGGTTTTGGAACGGTTTTCAAGCGAAGGATATTTTTTACCATCTCCTGCATTTGATGCTTGTCCGCGTGACCATAACCCGTAACTGCTACCTTTACCTGAAGCGGAGTATACTCATAAATCGGGATTCCCCGCTGTGCGGCGGAAAGCATTATAACTCCGCGAGCGTGCGCAACATCTATACCCGTGGTGATGTTGGTGTTAAAATAGAGTTTCTCGATACTCATACAGTCGGGCTTGATAAGCTCCAGAACCTCGTTCATATCGTTGTAAATCTCCACGAGACGCTTGTCGAACGGAGTTTCGGGCTTGGTGGTTATAGCACCGTAGTTCACCACATTAAAGCGCACATTGTCGAATTCCAAAGCGCCGTATCCGACAATCGCGTAGCCAGGGTCTATTCCGAGGATTCTCATGTGTAGCTCTCATTATCGGTGACATAAGACCGCACTCTAAGTGGAATTCCGAGCTTTTCCGCAAGATTTTCGCACTCGTGTATTTCCTCCGGCGTGATTACATCAACAACCGTAAACGCGGTCTTAATTCCAAGCGATTTTACATCCTTAGCAAAGCTCAGCATTTCATCAAACGCTTTTTCTCCGAACACCGGTTTGGTCACCTCGTTATATCGCACTGCGTTGGGAGCGTTCAGGCTTATTGAAAAGCTGTCAATCAGCCCCTTGAACCGATTTATGTCAAAATCCTTGTGGATAAGTCGAACAAGTCCGTTGGTGTTCACGCGTATCTTCATTGATGAATTTTGCTTGATGTAATTCGCGGTATCAATCAGCAAATCCACTTTAACCGTAGGCTCTCCGTATCCGCAGAACACCGCCTCGGAGATTCCCATCTTGTCGAACGCTTCAAATGCCGCGCAAATCTCCTCAAAATTTGGCTCATGTTCAAGCCAAAGGCTGTCGTTATCCTCAATACTGTCGCCGTTCTTACGTATACAGAATATACAATCACACGGGCAGCCGTTGGTGATATTTATATACATCTTCCCTTCAAATTTGTAAAAAATTGTCATTATTTCCGCCAAATCCCATATTTACATATCGGAATTTTGACTTCACCTCATTTCATAATATATACATTTTCAATTATACCACATTTTACAATGTTTGTCAATATAAAAACAATTAATTATAAGTATCTCCCCGCTGTGCGGCGGGGAGATACGCAATAAATGACGTTCCTTACGGATAGTTTAATTCACAATTGAATATTAGAGTGAAGCTCGTTTCCAGAAAATTCCGGGATTGTTTTCGCCGCGATTCCCGATAGCGAAATTTTTGAGATTACATCAAGAAACAGTCTGCGAATCACAGAATGAGCGTCCTCATCGAGCTTCAGAATTCCGCCCTCATCTGCGTATCCGCCCGCCATTAATTTATGTCCGCCACCGCCACCGATTCCGCAAAGCGCCTCGGATACAATCTGACCCGCGTCCAGTTCGTCAAACTCACTGCGTACAGAAAATTTGAATCCGTTTCCGCGTCGGGTATACACCACCGCGAAAATCACCTTATCTATATCCAAAATAAAGTCGGAAATTGTCGCCATAAAAGCGTCGGCACAAATGAAATCCAAATAAGTAAACGCAACGCCGTCATAAATGTCAATATTACGCATGCTGTCCGCAAAGGCGCTTAATTCGTCAAACTGAATCGCCGCAGACTGAAAGCGCCTGATAAGCCGCGAATCCGCCTTGGGGAACAGATAATCGAAAACATCAACATCAAGTCGGGTTACACCACGCGTAAAATCCTTGGTATCGCACTTCAAGCCGTAAAGCAATGCTGTTGCCACGTTTTCGGGCATTTCAATTCCGTTTTGGCGATAATAATCCGCGATAATCGTCGCACAGCTTCCTACAAGTCGTATGTCCTTATAACGGTAACTTTCCGCTTCACAAAACACGGGGTGATGGTCGATACACGCGACTTCATCACCGATAAGGTCTCGGATATTTGAATTTCCTTTCTGGGAGTCCACAGTAATTATGTAGTCCTCCTCACGCATATCCTTTAGATCGTCATCGGTGGTCATTTCAATGCCAAATTGGGCAATCATATTTGCGGTGGCGGCGCGCTCCACACTTCCGTGATGGCAAATTATGGTTTTAACACCGTATTTTTCCAAAAGAACCTGTAAACCAAACGCGCTCGCAATCGCGTCCTGATCGGGAAAATTATGCGTTTGGATAAACACGCGATGACCTTTTATCAATTCAATAAGTTCGCTTAACTGACATGACATTTCAAAATACCGCCTTATAAAATCTTTTGCTTTTATTATACAACAATTTTCCGCAATAATCAAGCATTATTTAACATTTAAATATTTTTGTGAACATACACCAATTTATGCAGAAATTAACGCAAATACCTTGTGAAATTTCGCAAAAAATAGATTCAAACAAATTTTTATTAAGGAGATATTCAAAATGAAAAAATTAATCGCATCCATAACAGCCGCGTTTCTGCTTTCCACTGTTGCTTACGCGGAACAGGACTTATCATCTTTCGACAACACCAAAATCGCGTGGGGACTTGGTTCATCGACCGACAGCTCCGGAAAACCGCTTGACGCGGTGAACGCCCAACGTAAATACGGTGATATGGGCGGATTGTTCGTTGGTGATAACACCGATGAACAGCATAAAAATCTCTGGCTTACGTTCGATGAGGGATACGAAAACGGTTACACGTCACAAATACTTGATATTCTCAAGGAGAAAAACGTCCGTGCGGTGTTTTTCGTAACCTATGATTATGCGAAAGACAATCCCGAATTGATTCGGCGAATGATTGACGAGGGTCACACGGTAGGAAATCACACGTGGTCGCACCCATCGCTCCCCGAATGCTCAATGACAAAACTCCGCGATGAGCTTTCCAAGCTCCACGAGTATATCAAATCGGAATTCGACTACGATATGTATGTTATGCGTCCGCCAATGGGCGAATTCTCAGAGCGTGTACTCGCGTGCGCCAAGGACCTGGGATACACCACCGTGCTGTGGAGTTTCGCTTACAAGGACTGGGTTGCCGATTCGCAGCCCGACGCGGAATTCGCCTACAACAAAATCACCTCGGGAACACATAACGGCGCGGTTTATCTGCTGCATGCGGTATCCAAAACAAATACTCGCGTACTGCCCGACGTCATCGACTATTGGCGTGAAAACGGCTATATCATCACTCCGATGTAGATTCGCTGTCCGAGGTTGCGGCGAGGGTGTTTTCCCTGATTTGTGTAAAAATTTCGGCAGTGCGCGCGGTGGGACGCTCCAGACGCGCCGAATTCACGAAGCGAATCTCGGTCAATTCTCCGACCAGCGCGGAAAGCTCCTCGCTGTCCTCAATAATCTCGGTTGTGAGCGCGCTGTCTACTATCAGGAATTTTGGAGGTTCACCAATATAATCCGAAACGGAAATATATCCGCTTTGTGTACACAGATTCTTTCCACACAGGCTTAAAACAGCATTTTCAAAGGTTTCCGTTCCCGCGATGGTCTGCTTTCCTGTAATGTACAGAAAGCTCTCCATTTGCAAGGATTTGGCTGAATTTTCCAATGTCAGGCGCGAATCCTTGCCGATTTGCGCGGATTTTTGGATTCCGAGCTGACTATCAGTAAGTTCACATCCGTAAAAAGCTGTTGAAATTTCCTTATATAATGTGGAATAATCTTCCATATTTTGTGGAACAAGCGGAGTAAGTACTGAAATCCCGGATTGGTTCAAACGGTAAATATCACGCTCGGAGAGTGCAGAGAGCGTGAAAACGGCGTCCGGGGATAGATTCAGAATTTTGTCAAGATCCGGATTTTCACTGCTTCCCACTTTATCGCACGAAAGTTCCGTTGGAAAATCGCAGTAATCGCTGATTCCGACAAGTCTATCCTTGAACCCCATCTCACAAATGATTTCGGTGATTGCCGGGGACAGGCTGACCGCCTTTTCCACCGATTTTTGCAAGTTCACCCCGCAGGAGCTTGCGGGAAATCCGTTCTGAGAATTTGTTACTCCCGAAACAACAATTTCTTCGGGAGAGCCGCTTTTGTCACAGCCCGAGAGCAGTAAACCCGCGCATAAAGAGAACATAATAATGTTTTTCGTAATTTTACTCATTTTCAGTACTCCATATTAAGTGAAATCCTGCCATAAAGCCAATCCACAAACTGTCTTGCGACTCTGGGAGAGCGTCCGCCGTGTTTCAGTGCAAAACGTTCCGCAGAAGCGTCCAGCTTGTCCTCGGGAATATCAATTCCCATATCGTCGGCGATTTTATGAACTATGTCCAGATAGCCCTGTTTATCGGGCTTTGTAAACGTTATAAACAATCCGAATCTGTCGGCGAGTGACATACTCTCATCAATCGCGTCCGCGCCCGATATTTCGCGGTCCGATACAGTTTCGCGAATTATTTTGCGGCGGTTGGTGGTCGCGTAAATCAAGATGTTTTCGGGCT
>CAYZQU010000101.1:0-6861 GCA_964480645.1 uncultured Ruminococcus sp.
CAACCTGAGAAAGCACCATAGCTAATTTCGGTCACGCTGTCGGGGATAACAACCGATTTGACGTCTTTGGACGCCTCATACAACACGCCGTCCTGAATAAACAATCCGTTTTCATCGTACTGTGGTTTGTCAGTGTCTTCCGCGTTTGCCGTAACAGCCGTTCCTGCCATCAGTGCCGCCGCCAGAGCCGCCGCGCTGATTCTCTTAATCTTGTTCATAATTTCTCTCCTTCATGTACGCTCGAATGAGCGTTTTTTATAACCATACATCAAGCATAGTTATCTGTATTACGATAATATTATATCATAATAAATTTTACTTATCAAGCATAAATATGTAATTATTTATTGTTATATAGTTTATAATATAAACAAAAAAGGAGTGAAATTTTATGAATGTTGCACAAAGACTGGTTTTTCTGCGTGAAAAAAAGGGATTGACTACCAACAAGCTGGCGAACCTCGCGGGGGTTTCGCAGAGTCATCTCCGCGAAATTGAAATGGGAAAACGCAGCCCCACGGTTGAAACGCTCTCCTATTTCTGCGACGCGCTGGGAATCGACCTCGCGGAGTTTTTCAGCGATGAAACACGGCTGAATCCGTTTCTGGCAACTGCTTTGAAACAGATTTCCGATGAACAGCAGCAGACTCTCGCCGTTTTCCTGAAGGCGATGAAAAAATAATCCCGCGCTTTCTCCGCGCGGGATTCGGATTACAGATAAAACGGCGGCATCTCTGCCGCCGCTTGAAGAAAGTTGCCTTAAGATTTTGGCATATGCCAATTGCAATTATTATAGCACATTTATTTGATAAAGTCAAGTAAATGTGGATTGCCAATATTATGATATTTACAGATACTTTTTAAGGTCGTTAACGCGGTCGGTTTTCTCCCACGCAACACCCAAGTCCTCGCGCCCCATGTGTCCGTATGCCGCGAGCGGCTTATACTGCGGCTTGCGCAAGTCGAGAGTCTTGATAATCGCGGACGGACGCAAATCGAATTCCTTTGTTACCGCCTCGGCGATTTTCTCGTCTGGGATTTTGCCTGTGCCGAACGTGTCAACCATTACGGAGACAGGCTTTGCCACGCCGATTGCGTAAGCAAGCTGAATCTCCGCACGCTCCGCAAGCCCCGCCGCAACGATGTTCTTTGCCACATACCGCGCCATATACGCCGCCGAGCGGTCCACTTTTGTCGGGTCTTTTCCCGAGAACGCTCCGCCGCCGTGACGCGAATATCCGCCGTATGTATCAACTATGATTTTGCGTCCCGTAAGTCCGCTGTCGCCCATAGGACCGCCGATTACGAACCGCCCCGTGGGATTCACGAAATACTTGGTGTTTTCGTCAAGCAGCTCCGCGGGAATCGTGGTCTTGATGACCTTTTCGATAATGTCTTCGCGGATTTGTTCCAGAGTCGCGGAAGCAAGGTGCTGAGAGGATACTACCACCGTATCAACACGAACGGGCTTGTTGTCATCGTATTCCACGGTAACTTGTGTCTTGCCGTCGGGGAGCAGATACGGAATCGTGCCGTTTTTGCGTACCTCGGTGAGCTTTTTCGCGAGTTTGTGCGCAAGACTTATCGGCATAGGCATAAGCTCGGGAGTTTCCGAGCAGGCGAATCCGAACATCATTCCTTGGTCGCCCGCGCCGGTATCGTTCTCGTTCTGAGCGCGTCCCTCGAGAGCGTTATTTACGCCCATTGCGATATCCGGGGACTGCTTGTCCAGAATCGTGTATACCGCGCAGGAATCCGCGTCAAATCCGTATTCACTGGAAGTGTAGCCGATTTCGCGAACGGTATTGCGCACAATGGACGCAACATCAATATTGGCTGTGGTGGAAATTTCTCCCATAACCGTGACCATACCCGTGGTGGTGACGGTTTCACATGCTACGCGTCCCATGGGGTCTTGCGCCAGAATCGCGTCCAGAACCGCGTCCGAGATGTTGTCACAGATTTTATCGGGGTGACCCTCCGTGACGCTTTCCGATGTAAATAATTTCTTGGTAATCATAGATAAACCTCCTGAATAAAATATAAAACAAAATGCTCGCTTCTTTAACAAACAAGGAGCGAGCAGTAATTATTTCTGTCACTCCTTATCTCTCGGTGGGAAATCCCCCGCAGGAAGTAGCACCTTTTCCGCGAACGGAGAGGTTGCCGGACTTCATAGGGACCAGTCCCCCGCCTTTCGGCTTGAAGTCACTCTTGATAAGGCATTTTGTCGAAGTTTTTACTTCTGCATAAAGTATAGCATATTATATCTCTTTTGTCAATAGGTTTTTGAAAATTTTATTGACTTTTGAGGAATTTTGTGGTATAATGAATCAAGGCGATAATGATTAGTGCAAATTCAAAACGCGAGTGAACCCGAAGCACCGAAGGTGCGAGGGTTCACTCAGCGAGTGCACGAAGTCTCGCAAGCGAGCCATCTACGCAGGTCTGCACGGTTTTGAATTTGCTTTTAAGATAGGGGTGGTTGTATGGAAAATCCTGTAATCAATACGGCTGTCGGCGTATTTTACGCGGGGAATGCCGCTAATTCCAAAGAGTCGCTCACCGATACCATCTCGCGTCTGGAGCGTGAACGCGACAAAATAAGAGAGGAAAACGAACGGGCAAGCTCCGATTTGAATGACAAACGCATTAACAATCTTGAAAACCGCATTGACAACCTCAAAAAGCGGCTGGATAAGCTGAAATCCGAAGAGGATGACGGAGAATGCGAAACCTGTAAGAATCGCCGTTATCAGGACGTTTCGGACGACCCCGGCGTGTCGTTCAAGTCCGCGTCCAAAATCTCTCCTGGGAATGTCGGAGCGGCTGTGCGCGGTCACGAGAACGAACACGTAGTCCGCGAGCGCGCCAAAGCCGAGCGCGAGGGCAGGGAAGTCGTTTCGCAGAGCGTGGTTATCAAAACCGCTATTTGTCCCGAGTGCGGGAAAAGCTATGTCGCGGGCGGCGAAACCACCACCGTCACGCGCTCCAAGCCGAGTGTCGAGGCGAAATTCCAAGTCGGCGAGTATGACGAGGAGAGCGAAAAGGGAAGATTTTTCGATGTTACTGTGTGAATTTTCCGCGAAAGCTATTGACAAACTAAAAAAATTATGTTATAATATATTTTGTAAATATTTTTAACTGCGTTGAAGGGAAAAAAGTCCTTATCGGAGTTTTCAGAGAGCCGCATGTTGCCCTCTGTTGCGGCGCGTCGGTGCGCCGCTTTTGGGGCAACTGCACAAACATCCGTGTTTGTGTTGGTTGGTGCGAAACGGCAGCGAGATACGGATATAGCTCCTCCCCGAGCAGGGCAGGCGAACGGCATAAATGCGCCAAGTAGTCCGCTCCGGGTTCTCCCGTTACAGAGAGCGGCGTTTTTTGACGCCAATGAGCGGGCGGATTTTCCGTCAATGAGAGTGGTACCGTGGAGTAAATTGCGCGAAAGTGAGCGTTATGCTTCATCTCTTGTCCCTATTATTAAGAATGGGGCAGCAGATGGAGTTTTTTTGTTGCCCGAATCTAACAATATCTGATAATTGGAGGTAAAATTTATGAAATTCACAAACAAGTATCAAAGACGCTATTTTATGCCGCCCTATCCGTGTATGGACTGGGCGCGGAAAGAGTACATCGACCACGCGCCGATATGGTGTTCGGTGGATCTGCGCGATGGAAACCAAGCACTGATTATCCCAATGAGCCTTGAGGAAAAACTGGAATTCTGGCAGTATCTGGTAAAGGTCGGATTTAAGGAAATTGAAATCGGCTTCCCCGCAGCAAGTGAAACGGAATACGAGTTCTGCCGCGCGCTTATTGAACGCAATCTGATTCCCGATGATGTGACTGTTCAGGTGCTGACCCAATCGCGCGAGCATATCATCAAGAAGACATTTGAAGCGTTGGAGGGCTGCAAAAACGCGATTGTACATCTGTATAATTCCACCTCCGTGGCACAGCGCGAACAGGTTTTCCGCAAATCCAAGGAAGAAATCGTGGAAATCGCCGTGACAGGCGCGAAATTGCTCAACGAATACAAGGCGAAAACTCCGGGAAATTTTCGCTTTGAGTATTCCCCCGAGAGCTTTACGGGCACAGAGCCGGAATTCGCAGCGGAAATCTGCAACGCCGTAATAGATATATGGAATCCAACCCCCGACAACAAAGTCATTATCAATCTTCCCGTAACCGTGGCGGAATCTATGTCGCACGTTTACGCACAACAAATCGAATATATGTGCAAGGAACTGCACAACCGCGAGAATGTCATTGTGTCGCTTCACCCGCATAACGACCGCGGTTGTGCCGTCGCGGATACCGAGCTGGGCTTGCTGGCGGGCGCGGACCGTGTGGAGGGTACGCTTTTCGGAAACGGCGAACGCACGGGAAACGTGGACATTATCACGTTGGCACTGAATATGTACACCCACGGAGTCGAACCGAATCTCGACTTCACGGATTTGCCCGGATTGGTTGAGGTCTATGAACGGCTGACGCGAATGACCGTCAACGCGCGGTCTCCGTACAGCGGACAGCTTGTGTACGCGGCGTTTTCCGGCTCCCATCAGGACGCTATCGCAAAGGGTATGAAATTCCGTGAGGAAAAAGGTTTGGAGCAGTGGAACGTTCCGTATATTCCCATCGACCCGCACGATGTCGGGCGCGAGTATGAGGGCGATGTAATCCGCATAAATTCCCAGTCGGGCAAAGGCGGAATCGGCTATCTTATGGAGCGGAATTTCGGTATCACAATGCCCGCGAAAATGCGCGAGCATTTCGGCTACACAGTAAAAGGTGTATCCGACCACGCACATAAGGAACTCAAGCCCGATGAGGTTTACGAGATATTCAAGAAAACGTATGTTAATCTCAAGAATAAGTTGGACGTTATAGAGGCTCATTACGAGCAAGGCGACCATATCACCGCGAACGTGACTGCGAAAATCAACGGAGAAACACGCAAGCTTCGCGGCGAGGGCAACGGACGCTTGGACGCTGTTTCCAACGCTATTAAGGACGGTCTGGGGTTGGAGTACACGATTTCCACTTATGCTGAACATGCAGTGGAGCAGACCTCGAAGTCCAAGGCGGCTTCTTATGTGGGAATCACCACTGCGGATGGCAAGGTAAGCTGGGGTGTGGGAATCCACACGGATATTGTGGCGGCTTCCGTAAGCGCGTTGGTTTCCGCAATCAACAATTCGGAGCTGATATAAAAATACACCGCGCAGGGAATCCCTGCGCGGTGTATTTTATACTAATTTATAATCGGAGTGTAGACAAGATTCGCGGATAGACCGCGCCTATCGCAAGGAAACGCGACGCAGGCGTACTGTATGTACGCCAAGGAGCGCTGACGTGGCGAGAGGTGCGGGATTTCCGCGAAGATGTCTACACGTAGATTATAAATTAGTATTATTTTTTACTTCCTTTGAGAGTGAGATTTTCGTCATTATGCGGACTTTCGGCATCATAGATCTTCAGTCTGCCTTTCCCGAATCGGAGTTCCTCATTGTCGAAATCAGCTTCGGCAATCTGGTAATCCGAGCCATCGCGCTTACGCGAATGCAGTTCAATATCTCTTTCCAGATCCAGCCGTGACTGTTCGATTTTGTCGTTATACATTTTCGCGAGATGTTGTGCGGCATAGCGTTGACCGACAGCGATAATAATTACTATAACATTAAGGTATATCATTTTATTGCTGCCGGATAAATTTGACATTCCGCTGATAAAAATCCCAAGGAATCCGGCAAGCACACCAATCACAATGGCAATGTCGGAAAGAAGTTTATCAAATTTTCCTCTTAATGAACGCGCAATGACAATTAAAAGCAAAATCAAAAAAGCAAGGTCAAGCATTTAGTACGTCTCCTTGGCAAAAATTCTTTTATATATTGATTATAACACGTCAGTTTGGTAAATGCAATAGAAATTCCAATAATTATGAAAAAAATTTATAAAAATTGTTGAAAATTACAAAAAAGTGTGTTATAATATTAATATGTAACAATATATAACACCTAGGTGAAAAAATCAGTAAGGAGAAAGTTGTATGAAATGTCCTGAATGCGGTTGCGAAGAAAGCAAGGTAATCGACTCCAGACCGACCGACAATAAAGTGCGCCGCCGTCGTGAGTGTATCCGATGCGGAACGCGGTTCACGACTTATGAAATCATTGAGGAAGTCCCGCTGATGGTCATCAAAAAGGACAACACGATTGAACCGTTCGACCGCGAAAAGCTGGTGGACAGAATCTGCCGCGCGACCATAAAACGTCCCGTAAAGCTCGAAACCATCGAAAATATTGTTGAGGATATCGCTGCGGAGCTGAAAAATTCACTTCAGCGCGAGGTTACGTCCGACAAAATCGGAGAAGTGGCGCTGCGTAAGCTTAAGGAGATTGATGATGTGGCGTATATCCGCTTTGCATCGGTTTATCGAGAGTTTGATGATGTGGACAGTTTTATGAAAATAATTTCAGAGCTTAAAGACGGAAAGAACAAATAATCGAATCTGTCTTTTGGATTGAACATTTTCGCTGACGGATAGGAGTGTTGTGGTTACACCATACGCACCCTCCTTTCGGAAAGCAAACATTTAATTGAAAGTTAATCCCCTCCGATTGGAGGGGATTAATTGTTGTTATCCAAGAGGATGGCACGTTTAACACAATCCCGCACCACTGTCCCAACAGCGAAAACGTAAAAATTTGTTACCACGCCATATTGGAATTGGGATTCCAAAGGGACGAAGTCCCTTTGGCAGCGGGTCTGGGGGACAAAGTCCCCCAGCAAGGAGTGCGTATAAATAATTTCATTGAATTGCAGTCAAGCGAATGATAAACTGAAACTGGTGCA
>CAYZQU010000102.1:0-6669 GCA_964480645.1 uncultured Ruminococcus sp.
AAAATTTCACTTAGTTTTCATCAAATTGGCACAAATCCAACACAAAAGCCCGACGTTCCCGCCGGGCTTGATTGTATTTTGTTACTCGGACAGCTTTTTGCGGATATACTCCTGAATCGCCTTGGGACTTGCCGCGCCTTTCAACGCCTTGTTCGCCTGTCCCATAAAGAAACCGAACACCTTTTGGTCACCGTTCTTGTACTGCTCCACGGGTTTGGGGTTGTTCGCGATGATTTCATCAACCACCTTCGCAAGCAGGTCATTGTCCTCCTTGATCCACAAATCACCTTTATCGGCGATGTCTTTCGGATTTCCGCCGTTCTCTATCATCTCACGCAGAATGGATTTTCCGTTGGCTTGGGAGATTTTGTCCGTCTGCATAAACTCCACAAGCTGAGCAAATTCAGCTCCGCCGAATTTAAGATTCTCCATATCCGCTTCGCCGCGATTTATGCGGTTCATAAGCTCCCCGAGAATGAAATTAGCGACTGCCTTGGGATTGTTATATTCGGAAATCGCGTCGTCAAAGAAGTCACAGATTTTCTTGTCGCCGACGATAATGTCCGCGTCGGCGGATTTCAGTCCGTACTCGCTTACATACCGCTCCACACGCTGTTCGGGAAGTTCGGGAATCGAATCCTTAATCGCCGACAGCTCCTCCTCGGTGAAGATGATCGGCGGAATATCGGGGTCGGGGAAGTAACGATAATCGTGCGCGTCCTCTTTGGAGCGCATAGCGGTCGTCTCGCCGAGCTGCTCATTGAATCGGCGGGTTTCTTGAATCACGCGTTCGCCGTTATCGAGAAGCTCCTCCTGACGGTCAATTTCCACCTCGATTGCCTTGGCGATTGCCTTGAGGGAGTTGAGGTTCTTGAGTTCCGTGCGCGTTCCAAGCTCTGTTGAACCCTTTGGAGCAATGGAAATATTCACATCGCAGCGAATCGAGCCTTGTTCCATTTTGCAGTCGCAGATACCTGCGTATTGCAGCAACAGCTTTATCTTCTCCACAAACGCGATAACCTCGTCCGCGCTGTGGAAATCAGGTTCGGTTACTATCTCGATAAGCGGGATTCCGCAGCGGTTGTAGTCCGCGTAGGAGAGGTGACGCGCGTCATCGTGGACGAGTTTTCCCGCGTCCTCCTCAAGATGGATTCGGTTGATTCTGATAACCTTGTCCACGCCGTTGACCTTGATGTTTACCTTACCAGAAAGGCAGACAGGGCGCGGCATTTGCGAAATCTGATACGCTTTCGGCAAATCGGGGTAGAAGTAGTTTTTTCTGTCCCATTTGGTGAACCGCGAAATATCGCAGTTCATCACATAACCGGCTTTAATGATATACTCTACCGCCTTTTGATTCAATACGGGCAGAGTTCCCGGCAAACCGCTGCACACGGGGCAGCAGCGCGAGTTCGGAGTTCCGCCGAATTCAGCGGAACAGGTGCAGAACACCTTGGATTTCGTCAGCAGCTCTGCGTGGATTTCAAGACCCATAGTGGGAAAATATGCGCTCATTTCAACACCCCCTTACAGCTTCGGAGCAAGCGGAACGAATCCGCTCTCCCAAGCGTCCGCGACTTGCAGAATCGTCTGCTCATCAAACCGTTTACCGATAATCGACATTCCGATGGGAAGTCCCTTGTCCGCCGTATATCCGCACGTAGTCGAGATTCCCGGCAGTTTCGCGATGTTCACCGTTACCGTGCAGATATCCGCCATATACATCTTTACGGGGTCGTTGTCCTGAACGCCGATATTGTACGCGGGAGTGGGCGCGGTTGGTGTTAAAATCACGTCCGCCTGCTCGAAAATTTGGTTGTATTGGCGTATTATTTCCTGTTTCAGCGCCAAGGCTTTTTTGTAATACGCGTCGTAATAACCGCTGGAGAGCGCGTAATTTCCGAGAAGAATACGCCGTTTAACTTCCTCGCCGAATCCCTTGGAGCGGCTGTCGCGGATAAGTTCTTCGTATGTGCGTCCCTCGCCTCGGAATCCGTATTTTATGCCGTCGAAGCGCGACAGGTTTGACGCGGCTTCGGCGCAGGCAATCAGATAATACGCGGGGATAGCGTATTTAAGTCCGGGCATAGAGCAATCCACAAGAACCGCGCCTTGCTTTTCAAGCTCGTGAGCCGCGTCCATAACACATTTTTTAACCGTTTCATCTACGGAATCGCCGTAGAACTCACGCGGGAGCGCGATTTTCAGACCATTAATAGGTTGTCCGAGCTTTTCCGTGAAGTCGGGAGTATCCACCCGCGCGGAGGTCGCGTCGTGAGCGTCCGCGCCATAGATAGCGTTAAGCATAATCGCGCAGTCGCGCGCGTCATTGCAGATTGGACCAATCTGGTCAAGGGAGCTTGCAAACGCAACAAGTCCATATCTCGAAACGCGTCCATAGGTGGGCTTTATGCCCGTCACTCCGCAGAACGACGACGGCTGACGGATAGAACCGCCCGTGTCCGAGCCGAGAGCCGCAGGAGCAAGTGACGCTGAAACAGCCGCCGCCGAGCCGCCCGAAGAACCGCCCGGAACGCGCTCCAAATCATAAGGGTTACGCGTTTTCGCAAACGCGGAGGTCTGGGTCGAGCCGCCCATCGCAAACTCGTCCATAGACGCGCGTCCGAGCAGGACGTAGCCTTGAGCATTCAGCTTCTCGATTACCGTGGCATTGTACGGCGGAATGAAATTTTCCAACATACGACTTGCACAAGTCGTGCGAACTCCGTCAATGCAGATGTTGTCTTTGATTGCAAGCGGAATCCCCGTCAGTGCCGAGGATTTCCCCGCGTCAATGATTTTCTGGGCGTTTTCCGCATCGGAAAGCGCTTTTTCTTTAGTCACCGTAATGTATGAAAGCAGTTTGCCGTCCTGCTCCTCAATTCGTTTCAGATATTCCGCGCAAAGCTCAGCGGCGCCGATTTCCTTGCTGTCCAGCACTCGCCGTAAATCGCGGATTTTAGCCTTCTGTAAATCCATAATTGTCCCCCTTATCTAAATAGCAAATCCAAAACCGTGCAGATGAGCAAAGCTCATCTGCACTCGCCTGCGCGGCGCAGCACACCGCTTTGCGGTATGCCGCGCCACGCGCGTTTTGGATTTGCACTAATCGCTGGTAGGTTGCCTGTGGTTATTCCACAACTTTGGGCACAACATAGCAACCGTCTGTATTTTCCGCGTTTGCAAGAAGCTTTTCGGCGGGGAAAGATTCCCGAGGAATGTCCTCGCGCGTGTCCCCAAAGCGGATTTCGTTACCGTCCTTGGTGTCGTCATAAGTGAGGTCAAATTCCTTGATAGTATCCATCAAATCAATTATATCGCTCATTTCACCCATAACCTTCTTGACGCCGTCTTCGTCATAATTCAGCTTGGATAGTTCGCATAGGTGTTCGATTGTTTTAAGCTCAACAGCCATAAAAATGTCCTCCCGGTAAAAAATTATACATATACATTATAACCTATTTTTTACAACATTTCAATAGATTTTTCAGAAAAAAGCGAATTTATACAAAATAACGAAATTTTTGCAACTTTACCATACAGTTTCTTGCAAAAATACATAATTTTCTCGTATAACATACAGATTAGCCAAAATAGACCACAAAATATATTATATAATATGTAAAATATGGAATCTGTTTCCACGAAAATGAAAGTTAGAAAAAATTTTCTTGCAAAATGACTTGACAATTTTCGAGTTTAGTGGTATAATAGTATATGTACTCAATACGGCGCGAATTGATTCGGGAAGTGATTTTCCTGAAATTATCCCCGGAGGACAATTCGCTTACAGTTAATGGTAAGTGTGAAAGTTTGCGAATACAATAAATTCGTGACGCGTTGAAAGGTTTGCACGCTATAATTTCAAGCAAGGCATTGGTGATTCGTGCAAATTCAGAACGCAAGCAATGCCGAACGCCAAAGGCGTGCGTGACTTTATTATTATAGTCAAAATCAGCGTATGAACAACGCAGGCAAATTGGGAACGCGAGTGAACCCGTGGCACGCGTAGCGTGCGAGGGTTCGCTCAGCGAGTTCTCTTGAAGCGGGGCATAGCCCCGTTTCAAGAGAACGTTTTCCAATTTGCTATTAAAATAAGGAGGAAATTATGTTACAAAGAGAGGGAGAAACTAGGATTCCGGCGGGCTGTGCGATTTCGGGTTTCATTAACAGAAGCGGCAGACGAACAAACGGCAGTGTGATCGTGAATTCCATCGGGTGTATGCACGAGCGTTCAAACGGCTTGGGCGGGGGATTCGCGGGGTACGGTATATACCCCGAATACAAGGATCAGTACGCACTGCACGTTTTCTATGATTCAAGCGAGGCACGTATCAAGACAGAGGCGTTTCTTGACAGGCATTTTGACGTGGTTAATCTGTCGCGTATTCCCGTTCGTAAGAATCCGAATATCACTGACGAGCCGCTTATTTGGAGGTATTTCGTGAATCCGCTTCCCACGAAGCTCCAGGACAGTCAGCTTGACGAACGGACGTTTGTCGCGAAGTGCGTTATCAAAATCAATGATAAGATTGACGGCGCGTATGTGTTCTCAAGCGGCAAGAATATGGGCGTATTCAAGGCTGTGGGCTATCCCGAGGATGTCGGCGACTTTTACCGTCTGGAGGAGTATGACGGTTGGGCATGGACGGTTCATGGGCGTTATCCCACGAACACTCCCGGCTGGTGGGGCGGCGCGCACCCGTTCTCTCTGCTGGATTACACGGTTGTACACAATGGCGAGATTTCATCATACGACGCGAATCGTCGGTTTATTGAGATGTTCGGATATAAGTGCAATCTGCTTACCGACACCGAGGTTATTACATATATAATTGATTATCTTCACAGACGGCTGAATATGCCGCTTGAGGACGTGGCAAAGGTAATCGCGTCGCCGTTCTGGAGCGAGCTTGACAGCGGGAAATTCTCCCCTGAGGACACCGAAAAGTACCGGCATTTCAGAAATGTTTATTCAAGCTTGTTGATAACGGGTCCGTTCTCAATCATTCTCGGATTCAATAACGGACTGATGGCTCTGAATGACAGACTTAAGCTCCGCTCTATGGTCGCGGCGGAGAAAGGCGATACGGTGTATATCTCCTCCGAGGAATGCTCTATACGCACGATGTGTCCCGATGTGGACAAGATATGGAGTCCGCGCGGCGGCGAGCCGATCATCGTAACTCTCGACAAGAACGCACAGGAAAGGGTGGGAAAGTAAGTGGCAATCGAATTTATGAATCCTCTTTTTGAGGTGATAAGAGATCCCGACAGGTGCATAAAGTGCCGTGTTTGTGAGCGTCAGTGCGCGAATGAGGTGCATAAATATGACGCAGATTTGGATAAAATGATTTCAAATGAAATGACGTGTGTGGACTGTCAGAGATGTGTCTGTCTTTGTCCGACACACGCGCTGAAAATCCGTCCGAATCAGAACCAATTCCGCGAGAACGCGAACTGGTCTCATCAGACAATGGACGAAATATACAAGCAAGCGGGAAGCGGCGGCGTGCTGCTTTCGGCTATGGGCAATCCCAAGGACTTGCCCGTGTATTGGGACAGAATCCTGCTGAACGCTTCACAGGTTACAAATCCGCCTATTGACCCATTGCGTGAGCCGATGGAGACCAAAACGTTTCTCGGCAAGAAGAATCAGAAGATTACATACGATGAGAACGGCAAGGCGCATTACGAAAAAACTCTGTATTTGGAATTGGACGTGCCGATTATGTTTTCGGCGATGAGCTTCGGCTCAATTTCCAAGAATGCCCACGAGAGTCTGGCGAGAGCCGCAACGTCTCTCGGAACGTACTACAATACGGGCGAGGGCGGACTTCACCGCGATTTCTACAAGTATGGACCAAATACCATCTGTCAGGTTGCGTCGGGGCGTTTCGGCGTGTTCAAGGGCTATCTTGACGCGGGCGCGGCTATCGAGATTAAGATGGGTCAGGGCGCAAAGCCCGGTATTGGCGGACATCTGCCGGGAATGAAGATAAACGATGAAATTTCAAGAACGCGTATGATTCCTATGGGCACGGACGCGATCTCTCCCGCTCCGCACCACGATATTTACTCAATCGAGGACTTGCGCCAGCTTGTAATCTCGCTGAAAGAAGCCACTAACTGGGAAAAGCCCGTAATCGTGAAAATCGCGGCGGTACACAATGTGGCGGCAATCGCTTCCGGAGTGGCGCGTTCGGGCGCGGACGTAATCGCGATTGACGGATTCCGCGGCGGTACGGGCGCTGCTCCCACGCGAATCCGCGACAATGTGGGAATACCGATTGAACTCGCTCTCGCGGCGGTGGATTCGCGTCTGCGTGACGAGGGAATCCGCAATGATGTGTCGGTAGTTGTCGGCGGCTCGGTACGTTCGGCGGCGGATGTTGTAAAGGCGATTGCTCTCGGCGCGGACGCGGTCTACATCGCGACTTCCGCACTGCTTGCTATGGGCTGTCATCTGTGCCGCTCATGTAACACGGGCAAGTGCAACTGGGGTATAGCGACACAGCGCGCGGATTTGGTAAAGCGTCTGAATCCCGATATAGCGAGTGAACGGCTTGTGAATCTCGTTACCGCTTGGAATCACGAAATCAAGGAAATTATGGGCGGTATGGGAATCAACTCCATTGAGGCTCTTCGTGGCAACAGACTTATGCTGAG
>CAYZQU010000103.1:0-6618 GCA_964480645.1 uncultured Ruminococcus sp.
GGGAGCTTTTTGGTGGATATGGCGGGGAGAAAATCTATGCTGGTTTATCCCGCGATTATGATGACAGGCTCGTTGGTGGTGGGGAATATTCTCACCTTACAATATATCAAGCAGTCAGATGTGGAAGTGAGCGTTTCGGGCAGTTCGCTGTGCGTTACACTTGATGAATTTCCCGATGGTGTGGATCAGATTATCATTTGCTACAACTTTGATGGGTATCCTATGGATTCCGCCGACTGTGAGCGCGGACACCGTATAAGCGTTTCCAAGGTGAATTATCTGCGGGATAAGATTGTGCGGATTCCGAATGTGAAGCAGGGAGATTATTACATCTCCGTGTTCGCGAAAAGCGGTCTTGATGAGATGCTTATTGCGAACAAGCTGGCGAAACTGGCGAGAACAGCGACCATCGTGTACTCAATGACGAAGACGTTTTCGGGAGTAAATATCACGCTGAAATCCGAAAACGGTTACATTCCGCCGCTGACGTTCGCTTATGCGGAAGGGGCTGTTCCATTAAGCAAGGAGAACTCGGCGGGATTTGCCGAGCTTCCCGAAATTACCAAGGCGCGCCGTTCGGAGCTTATCGCCGTCAAGTGTAAGCTGCCGAAAAACGCCTACGGAAAGGTATTCTGCGCGGATTTAAGATATTCGCTGCTTGCCGAGGGAAGTATGAAACTGAACTAAGTGAGGTATCGGTTATGGCTTTTTGTCCTTTTTGCTTTAACGAAATAAATCTGAAGACTTTGAATATGCGGTGTTCGTCCATTAGCTGTCTTGAACCCGGAAAGACCGAGGTTCACATTATTGACCGAAAAAAGGCGCACGTTGACCGTCACGGGTTCGGAACGTGCGACATCTGCGGACGAACGACCCACAAGCTTGTCTGTAATTCCTGCGGGCACGACCTGCCCGATACAATCAGCGAGAGTGAAACCAAAATCATCTCGATTATCGGCGCAAAAGGCAGCGGAAAAAGCTACTTCGTGGCGACGTTGCTGCGGCAGATTATGGAGGACGGGCTATTATCCTACATCAACGATTCATCGACAATGTTTATTTCAGATGGACGGGAAATTTATAATAAACGCTACAAAAAAAATATCGACGATGGAGTTCCTTTGGACGGTACGCGGCTTGTTACCAATATCGTGCGGGATAATCCGCCCGTGTTGGTGCAGATTACCTCCGCGAAAAAGCGTGGACTCAGCAAAGGCAAGAGTCTCGCGTCATACACCTACTCGTTTTTTGACGCCGCAGGCGAGAGCTTTTCCGACCCGGCGGTGCTGGCTTCAATCACACCGTATATCGCGCACTCAGAGGCGATTATCTTTATCCTCGACCCACGTCAGATTCCCGAAGTGAATAAAGCGGTATCGGCGGTTATGCCGAAGCTGCCGCCCGTGTCGGACGATACTTATGAAAACACCGTAAACAGCGTGGCGGAAGTTATTCGAAACAACAAGCGTCTGGATTCGCAAAAGACGATTAAAGTCCCTGTATGTGTGGCATTTTCCAAGTGGGATTTGCTTATCAACACGCCGAATCTTCTTCCTGCGGACTTTATGATAAACAACCCGGCAACGTTCTCGTTTCGTGGATTTAATCCCGATATTATCCGCAATTCGGGCGAGGAAATACGGTCGCTGCTGCGGCAATGGACTCCGGGATTCCTCACAACCGTAGAGCAGCAATTCGAGGATGTTATGTATTTCGGGTTCTCGGCATGGGGTATGGGCAGCAAGGACGGACGAAATATTCCCGCAATTGTGCCATTCCGAGTAGAAGACCCATTCCTGTGGATTCTGAACCGAAACGGACTTTTGTAACGGGGGAGGGATTTTTATGGCTATCGAACGCGCAATTTACGCCTCACTGCCCTTGGGAATCGAAAAGGACAGCGCGGGATTTCAATTTTTTTCGTATACCAAGGGTTTTAGGCATATTCTGGAAATGGACGGTTCGGGAATTATCCGTGGCCTTGCTGAGAACGGCTACACCAAGCACAGCGGCAATGAATGGCTGACGGATTTGCCGCTTGACTGCGATATGAACACAATAAATGAGAACGACTTCCACGTTTCGATTCCGGAAAGCGTAAAAGCGGCGAATGACGCGGAAATTCGCGCGCGCAGATTCAATCCGTACTCTTTTTCTTACAGACCGATTGAGATTGACGGTGCGGAAATGGGCGCGTTTTCGTTCGGAAAGCTTATGGGAATCGACTGGAGCGGAGCGCGTCCCGGAAATATTTATCTGTATACCGTAATCTGCGGCAAAGAGGATATAAAATCCGCGCCGATTATGTATCATTCCTCATCGGCGGTCTGCTGTGATATTCCGAGAAGCGCGTTTTATCCCGAATCGGGAAGTATAGAGCGTCCCGATTTGCTTCGTTACACGGAATCCCTCGATGATGAGGACGATATTGCGCCTGTGGAATATTCCGCAGGATTTGAACGGATTTCACCCGATGATATTAAACGGTTTATCACGGACGATGACAACCGAAATATTCTCTGCTCTATGGTGTACGCGCTGATGGAAAACAAGGACGGAAATGTCCGTCGGCGAATCATTATCGCGGACGAGCCGAACAATGTTATGATGTGGATTGCGGCGATTTCGTTCGTTTTCCCACAGGAGAATCTGTACGGACTCAGCTTTTCGACTTACACACACAGCCCTGCGGATTTTGATATAAATGGTGTGTTTGTCCCCGCGAAAAACGGGTGTTTTCCGTCGTCGCAGTCGGGATATGATTTTAATTCCGCACGCGGAATGTATTCGGTTTACGATTTCGGCGAGGGCGAATATGCGTCAGACGTAAATACGCGGGAATGTCTGTTTACAGACGCGCTGAAAAGCAAGAGTGCCGCGCCGCTGATGGAGGCTTATAAGACGTTTATTATGCGGCACTCGGATTATCGCGGCTTGGATTCCTATTATGCAAAGGGATACAGCTTCTACGCGTTTATGACGGGTAAAATGAAATACTCTCTTGAGGACACGGTGGATTTCGCGGAAAAATACGCGCTTGATGATGATAAAAGGGAACTTCTGACTAAGATTCTGAACGATTTTGAATCTATAAGCGAAAGCCCCGAAAATCTTCACATTGCGCACAAATATATGAAGTTCTGTTGTGATAACAAAATTTCAACGCGGGATAAAATCAATGAGTTTTTCGTGGAAAAATACAACGAGGTATTCTATGCGGATTCGCCCGATGATGTCCTTCAGGCGGCGGAAAACAAATGTATGAAGATGTGTGGGATTTCGGACGAGGAACTGGAAATTCTGTTTGTGAAGGTCAACGGCACGGCGAAGCTTGCGCGGTTCGCCGCTTCCACGAAAAGTGTACGCAGACTGATGTACATAAACAACGCAGTTCTGCTGAACGCATCAAAGGGAAACTTGAACACGACAATCGGGTGTGGAACCAACGAGGGTAAAATCATAACCATAACAATTGCGCGTATGATCAACGAAGATTCGGAAAAATCCGTGAAGCAGGCGGAGAATTATATTAACCAGTGTCGGGATTATATTAAGGACTGTGAATCGCAAATCGGTATTTGTGATTCCGTAATGTCGGCAGTTGTTCAAAAGGGTTTTGAACGGTGTGAGAAGCGGGTTCGCGAGATTGTTGCAAATATGTACAAATCCGGAGACGGTGACATTCGCCGCGCGTTCTTTTCCTCAAAATCTCCGTTTCTGGAGGACTATATTGCCGAGATTATTTCGCGGATTTCCTCCGAAAGGGACGTTCGCTCACGGATTTCGGGAGCAAATGATTTCTGTTATTACGCGGGAGAATCAGCGGCAAAATATTGTGATTCCATCAAAAATATCGTCAAGAACTCCGTGACAAATCTTCCGAAGCTGTCGGGGGATTTGAAGCCTCAGACTATTTATTCGGCGTTCAAAGTGATGAAAACGCTGTATGAAAACTGCCCCGAGAAGATAACAGCCGAGGACTTTGGGTTTATTTACACCGAATATATCTGCGCGGTTCAGGAAAACGCCCCTGACTATATAATCGGGAAAGCGCACATGGCATCGCTTTCCGAAATGCGCGATATGGTTGTCAAAACAAATGGAGATACGTATGATGGTGTTTTCAGGCTGTTTGAATCCTTGGCGCGGCTGTCCGATGAACTGGAAGCACCGATGGAATCAACCTGCTTCTGGTCGGCGGAAAATCTCACCTTTACACCAATTAATGTTTCCGAAATTGTGGACGATACACTACGCGGAATTTATATCAGCTCCGTAGGTAAGCTGTGCGGACTGTTCTGGGCAAGGAACGACACATTTCCGACATTCTGGACACCCGTGGAGTACGATTCCGCCGATACGTACAAGGTTCACCTCGGAATTTTCACGGCAATGTATAAAACCGCGCTTAAAGAGATGAAACACAATTCCGACTCAGCGGCGTTTGTTATCAAGTTTGCGCTTGCGCACAAATACACAGAAGTAATTTCCACGATGAATGAATGGCTTGACGAATGTAATGTCAAGCGTAATGTTGTGGATATTCTCGCGCGGGACTATAAAGCAAAATCCGAGCCTAAAAAAGGCTCGGACGAGGGAATTTTATCCGAGGTAGACACGGCGGAACTTCAAGCTGCTCTGGAAACTGTACGAAAACATTATGAAAAAAGCGGCGGCGGACTCTTTGGCGGAATTAAATCGCTGTTCCGTAAGTGATTTAACATACAAACTTATTCATTGGACTTGATATTTGAAAAGGCGGTCTTTACCGTAATTCCGGGAAGACCGCCAATCTTCCCCGCGAGCGTGGATATTGTGTCCTGCGGTGCGTCAACGGCAATGCTTATGATGTGGATTCCCCGTACTCTGTATGGTATTCCCATTCTTCCGATTATGTAATCTCCATACTCGTGGAGTATCTCATTAAGCCGTTTTACGGTCTCGGCGTTCTCTACGATTATGCTCATTACAGCGACTCTTGTTCCCATAAATTTCACCTTTCCTTACAACGAAAAAATTCTCCCCTCCGAAAACGGAGGGGGATTTTTTAGCTATTCATTCGGATTACTTCTTGTCTTCGTCTTTTTTATCTTCGGAATCAGTAGTTTTGCTGCTCTCGATATTCTCAGAAGCAGTCTTCTTTCTGCGTGTAACAATCAGAATCACAACCGCCGCAACGATAACCACCGCGATAACAATAATCACGGTAATCGGGAAAGAAGATCCCTTATTTGTCGTAGAATTTCCATTATTGCTAACGGGAGCTTCGGGAACCTCGCCCTGAACCAATACCATCGCGGATATACCCGAAACGGTTACCTTGCCGCCGTCAACAGTACGGATCGACTGAGTTCCCGCCTTGTTGCCCTCAACGCATACGTGCCATTTTCCATCGGGAAGAGTGAATTCGGTATCTTCCTTGTTCGCGTTGAAAATCACATAAATCGCGTCGGATTTCTCACCGTTTACACCACCATTGATATTGAACGCGGCAGTCTTGGCGGGAGTGCCGTCAACCACTTTTACGTTCGCGTTGACTTCATCCGCTGTGGTAAGTCTCAGTGCGGGGTGAGCCTTACGGAACGCGATAAGCCCTTTGTAGTACTCAAATACATCGCTGTATTCCTTATTATCCAGATTATCCCAACGGAGCTGATTTACAGCGTCTCCGGAGTTGTAGCTGTTGCTGTCAAAAGAGCCGTCTTCCTTAACCTTGGTACGGAGCATTTCCTCGCCCGCCTGCATAAACGGAATTCCCTGTGAGGTGAGGTAAACCGCTGCCGCGAGATTGTTCATCTTTACCAAATCTTCGCGGCTTGCGTCTGTCGCGGACATAGTAAGTCTGTCAATCAATGTTGGATTATCATGACAGGACGCGTAATTTACACTCTGTGAAGGAGTTGTACACCAATCGGGCATTCCAAGGAAGCACTTCTTAATGGTATCCTCCAGACCCTCCTTTCCGGAAACAAAGCCAAGGTCGGCGGTATCGAACACATTACCCTTAAGGGCATCACGGATATTGTCGCTGAAATACGCAAATCCGGGAGTTTTAGCAGAGTTCGTCTGGGTTGCAAGCGTATAACCCGACTTAGTAAGCTCGGTAGTGAGCGTCCAACCCTCGCCATAGAAAATTACATCGGGGTGATTCTTATGGACTGTTTCAACTATCTCGTTGATAAGGTCGGTATCCATCAGTCCCACAAGGTCGAAACGGAAGCCGTCGATGTGGTATTCATCAGCCCAGTAATTAACGGAATCCACGATATATTTCTTTACCATCGAACGCTCGGTGGCAGTATCGTTTCCGCAGCCCGAACCGTTAGAGAACACGCCCATATCGGAAACGCGGCTGAAATACATCGGAACAATCTGATTGAAGCAGAACTCGCCCGCGTTTTGAACGTGGTTGTACACGACGTCCATAACCACGCTGATTCCGTTGTCGTGCAGAGCTTTTACCATCTGTTTTACTTCCTTAACGCGTACCGCGCCGTCGGAAGGATTAGTAGAATAAGATCCTTCGGGAACATTGTAGTTCACCGGGTCATAGCCCCAGTTGAATCCGCTTGAATCGGATTCGTCAACAGAACCGAAATCGTACATCGGCAGGATATG
>CAYZQU010000104.1:0-6586 GCA_964480645.1 uncultured Ruminococcus sp.
CGAAGGGTGTTCACCCCCGCAAACAAGGGGCGTGGGGACGCTCCCCACAAAGGGGGGGCGCGGGGGTGAACCCCCACACTAAGGGGGTGTTGGTGAGGGGTTACTCGGTTCGGAGAGCTTCTACGGGGTCTTTTTTAGCGGCTACGGAGGCGGGGAAGAGACCTGCGATGAGGGTTAAGAGCATACTGATAATCACGAGGATAACGCCGCCCTGCCACGGAAGCTGTGACATATTGTCGATATCGGTGAGGTTCTTGATAATGACGTTAATGGGGATATTGAGGAGAACGGTAACGAGGACACCGATAGCACCCGCTGAGAATCCGACGATGAGGGTTTCGGCGTTGAAGACGTTGGAAATGTTGGACTTGGAAGCGCCCATTGCACGGAGGATACCGATTTCCTTGGTGCGTTCAAGTACGGAGATGTAGGTGATGATTCCGATCATAATGGAGGAAACGACCAGCGAAATCGCCACGAACGCGATAAGGATATACGAAATTGCGTTGATAATGGTGCTGACGGAGGAAATCATAAGTCCCACATAATCGGTGTAGTTTATCGCGTCCTCCTGCTTATCCTGAGCGACCATTCTGTCGTTGTAGTCGGAGATGAATTTGGTAATGATTTCCTTGCTGTCGAAATCCTTAGCGTAAATGGAAATACCCGAGGGCTTCTGCAAATCCGCCACGCCGAGGAGCGTCAGATTTCCGTCGTATGACGCCTCGGTGGTTTCGGGCTTCTGCGTCATTTGCTGAAGCTGCTGCATTTGTTCGGCGGTGATCACGTTCATAAACGCAACGGTAAGCTTGGACTGGTCAACCATCGAAAACAGAAGACTCATCTGCTGGTCGGGAGCGGCGGACATAACCTGTCCTTGCTGTTCGGGAGTAAGAGAACCCATAAGCTCCGTCATCATAGACGTAATCTGCTCTTGCGACATCATACTCATAAGCTGTTGCATTGCCTTTTCCTGAGACATCGGCTCATCGGGCTTTTCGTCCTTTTTCGGGAACTCGATTCCGGTGAAAATATCCACATCGGGATTTTCTTTCTGCTTCTTGACAAGCTCACTATCGTTGACGCGGTTGATCATAAACTCGGTAAGGGCATGCGTATAGCCGATTCCGCCGCTGTTTGAGGAATTTATAAGGCTGTCGTCGTCGGGCTTGAGTATTCCTACGACCTTTATCGTGGGAGCGTTTTCCATCGCGGACTTCATAAATTCCTTGTCCTTACGCATATCCTCATATTTTCCCTCGGCGTTTTCCTTGTAGAAATCAGACGGAATCATCAGCTTAAACGAAAGATTCATCAAATCATCATAACTGAACGACTGATTTTCAGAGTCAAATTTAATTTCCTCGCCCGCGATAATCTTTTCCATAAGACCGTCCAACTCGCTCCGGTCGAGGAGTCCGATGGAGTACAGCACCATATCGGAGATTTCGTTGCGGTCGTTGACAAGAACCACCACTTCGTTGTAATTTTCGGGGAATCTTCCCGCGAGGACTTTATACTGGTCATGTACAATGTCGTTTCCGAGCATTTCCTCCCAGACGTTCATACTCGAAGCCATAGAGTTTCCACCCATAAACGTAGATTGGATTCCCTGAACCTGCCCCATCGTAGAAGCCAGATTATCGCCCATCATAGCGTTCATAACGGTGGAGGGATTGACCTGAATAGGCTCGTTGTTTATATCGTTTCCGTAAACGTACAGCGACGAGGAGTAGGAATATTTAATCTCGCTTACGCTGTCCATAATATTGTCGGGATTGCTCTCGATATGCTCCTTGAAAGCGGCAAGGTTGTTGGTCTGAATCTCAGACAGCATTGATTCAAGCATCTGAGTCGCGATACTGTTGGTGTAGATCTTATCCGGGTCGCGGCTTGAGATGTCCTCCTCGGCAATACCCATCATTGATTCCATAAGGCTGGTGTAATCAACGGTTTCCTGCTGAATCGAAATCGGATACGACGCGAGAGTGGAATGCTCCACGCTGTTTATGTAAAGCTGAACGCCGTTTGAAAGCGACAGAATCAACGCGATTCCGATAATTCCGATACTCCCCGCGAACGCCGTAAGAAACGTTCTGCCCTTTTTGGTAAGCAGATTCTTGAACGAAAGAGCCAACGCCGTTCCGAATCCCATGGAGGGCTTTTTCTCTTTGGATTTTACGCTTGATTTCTTGGGTTTCTTTTCTTCTTCGCCCGGCTCATACGGGTCGGAATCCGCCGTTATTTTACCGTCCACAAGGCGGACGATTCTGGTCGCGTAGTCGTTGGCAAGGTCGGGGTTATGCGTTACCATAATTACAAGGCGGTCTTTCGCGATTTCCTTGATAAGCTCCATAATCTGCACGGAGGTCTCGCTGTCCAACGCTCCCGTGGGTTCGTCCGCAAGAAGAATTTCGGGGTTGTTGACCAACGCTCTCGCGATTGCCACACGCTGCATTTGCCCGCCCGACATCTGATTCGGACGCTTGTTTAACTGGTCGCCCAGACCAACCTTCACAAGAGCCTCCACGGCTCTGCGGCGGCGTTCCGCCTTGGATACGCCCGAAAGCGTCAACGCAAGCTCCACGTTTGAAAGCACCGTCTGGTGCGGAATCAGATTATAACTCTGAAAAATGAACCCCACAGAGTGGTTGCGGTAGGCGTCCCAATCGCGGGACTTGTACTGCTTGGTGGAGCGTCCGTTAATGGACAGATCCCCGGACGTGTATTGGTCAAGCCCTCCGATGATGTTCAACAGCGTGGTTTTTCCACAGCCCGAATGACCGAGAATCGCCACAAGCTCGCAATCACGGAAATTCACCGAAACGCCACGCAACGCGTGGACTTTTTCGTCCGTGCCCGTGTCATAGTCCTTTGTGATGTTCTTAATCTCTAACATTCTGTTCCTCCTTATTTGAATAGCAAATCGGGAAACGCAAAGACGAGCAAGCTCGTCTTTGCTAGCCGAGTGACACAAAGCGCGCTTCGCGCGCAATGTGTCACTCGCTTTCCCGATTTGCCTGCGTTATTCATACGCTAATTTTAATTATAACGTGCTAAACCTGCACTCCTAAACGCGCATTTCGGATTTGCCCTCGTTAATTGCACGTTGCTTTTAGTTATAGCGTGATGAACCAGCGTCTCCTCCGATAGTCGCATTAATAATATCGGGCAGGACGTTCCCTAGGTGATATTACATTATATTTGTTAAAGCAAGTAAAGCTTGCTACCCTAGGAGAGAGACGCTTCTACAATCCCGTGCAAAGGGACAACTAACACATTCACAATCACCGAAAAACGGGAAGGGGGAAAAGGGGATAGGGGAAAAGGGGGGGGCGGGGGGAAAACCCGTAGGGGAGAGGGGGGAATACCCGTTTTTGTCGGATTGCTGAGCATTTCTCGCTTTGCGAGAAATGCAAAAGCTTGGCAACAATGCTCTGCGCCGTAGGCGCAGTTAGCATTGTCCAAGACTTAGCCCTCTCCCCGAAGGGTTGTCACCCCCGCTAACAGGGGTCGTAGGGGGTTTCCCCCTACATTATACTGCTATTTCGCCCAACACTTTTCCTATACTGTCGCTGATTACCAGTTCGGCGTTTCTGTCGGCGTTTGTCTCGGACTTGTTGATTACTATCAGATGTTTGCCCGTAAAGTAGTTCACAAATCCCGCCGCGGGGTATACCACAAGCGATGTTCCGCCGATAATGAGCGTGTCAGCGGCGGAGATTTCATTTATTGCGTGGTTTATATCGTCACCGTTGAGGCTCTCCTCATACAGAACCACATCGGGCTTGATTCTGCCGCCGCATTCACAGCGCGGGATTCCCTCACTATTCAGAATTGCGTCTAATCCGTGAAATTTTCCGCACTTTTCACAGTAATTCCTATGTACGCTTCCGTGAAGTTCGATAACGTTCTTGCTCCCTGCGGCTTGGTGGAGTCCGTCAATGTTTTGGGTTATCACCGCCGAGAGCTTTCCCGCGCGTTCAAGTTCCGCGAGCTTCAGGTGCGCGGCATTCGGTTTCGCGTTCGGGAATATCATTCTGTCCCGATAGAACGCGAAAAACTCCTCGGGACGCTCCTCATAGAACGTGTGCGACACTATTTGTTCCGGAGGATATTTGTACTTCTGCGAGTACAAGCCGTCCGCGCTTCTGAAATCGGGGATTCCGCTCTCCGTGGAAACTCCCGCGCCGCCGAAGAACACGATTCGCGCACTGTCGTCAATTATCTGTTGTAACGTCATTATAATCACCTCTTGGGTTATGCGTTTTTCTCTCCCCACGGGGGGGGGAGAGAATCACAAATTTATTGTATTATTTTCCCGTCGGAAATACGAATCAGGCGGCGCGCCTTTTTCGCCGTGTCCTCGTTGTGGGTAATCATTACAATGGTCTTGCCGCTGCGGTTCAGGTCGTCGAGGATTTCCAGAACCTCCGCGCCGGAACGGCTGTCGAGATTTCCGCACGGCTCATCGGCGAGGATAACGCTCGGATTCGCCGCGATTGCCCGCGCAATTGCCACACGCTGTTGTTGTCCGCCCGAAAGCTCCCTTGGACGGTGGAGCGCTCTGTCCGACAAGTGGACGCTTTTTAACGCTTCCAACGCCGCCGCGCTTCGTTTAGCCTTAGGGACTTTGCGGTAGAGCAAGGGAAGCTCGATGTTTTCGAGAGCCGTCAGCCCCGGAATAAGGTTAAAGCTTTGGAATATAAATCCGATTTTGCGGCTTCGGATTTCGGAAAGCGCGTTGTCTGAGAGTTTGGAAACGTCCTCGCCGTCAAGAAAATAACTCCCCGAGGTCGGACTGTCAAGACAACCGAGAATATTCATCAGCGTGGATTTTCCTGAACCTGATGTTCCCACCACCGTTACATATTCACCATCCGCAATTTCCAGAGAGACTCCGTCCAGAGCCTTTACCGTCTGTCCGCCCACGGTGTAGAATTTGCGTAAATCATTCGCGCGAATCGCCATTTCAAATCCCCCAATGCCTTTTTCAACTATTGTGGGGATTTTTTCCGAAAATTATTCATTTTATCCCGTCTATAATCTCGCAGAGATACGTGTATTTCGGAAAATCGGAATTCAGTCTTTTTCTGCACTTCGCGGTAAAGTCCTCGCGGAGAGCGGGATTATCACGCATTGCCTGCTTTGCGCCCCACAGGTGTGTGAAGTCGTTCTGCGGGCGGAAAAGCGCGTCCTTGTCCAACAGCGTTTTCACGGGAGTGCCCGTGTATTCCGCGCACATCGCGATCATTCGCTGTTCCGCGAACACCATATATTTCAGAAAATCGTCCGTGTCCTCGGCGGACTTCATAAACGCTATCGCTTGTGAAGTATAAAACTCCTTGATGTCGTTGTCGGGGAGGTACAGAAAAGCCGTGTTCAGCGGCAGAACCGTTTCCGAGAACGGCGGAATCACATGCCCGCGCGTCTTAAAGAACGACAGCGGCGGGTAGATTCCATCGGAAATGTCCTCGCGGTGTGCGGCGATTATCTCCGCGCCAAATTCGGGATTTTTCCACACTATGAAGTCCGTGTCGATCATTGCCACGGGCGCGCTTACCTCGCGCAAGGCGAGCAGCTTCGCGCCCGCCCAGAACATCAGCGGATTTATGCCCTCCAGATCGTCCGCGATACATACGCGGATTTCGTCCCACACGTCTGTAAATCCGATTTTGTGGTAGTATTCCGCGTATTTGGAATCACAGCACATTGTGATTTTCCCGCCGTTTTTCCGCCATTGCAGAGCCGAGAGAGCCGTGCAGTACAAGTCAAAATCCTCAACGGAAACCGCCGTTTTGCCCTTGGCAAACCCCGGAGCGAAACCGGCGATATGTATTGCGTTCATATTCCGCCGTGAAGTCTGCGGAGTACCGCGATAAATCCTATAATCAAGCCTACCACGCACATCACGATTCCGATTATTAACATCGGCGTCATACTGTTTTTAGTCGCGCCGATATTGATTTTATACCGCGCGATGTTCTGCGCACTTAAACCCTGACCGTCTTTGATGTAGCTCAGAAGCGCGTCATACTCCTCCGAATCCAGCTTTGCGACTTTTCCGTTGACCTCCATTGTTGTTGTCAGCGGAACATCATCTGAATACCAATCGTCCGCCTCATTTGCCATTTTTTTCGCCGTCAGATAATCCGATGAATTTTTGATTACCACTGCCACGAAAATCGGCTCGTCATCGTATATAGTGGCTTGAAGCGGCAAGGCGAAATAGTGCGCCGTTACTTTTCCCGTGTCTTCGTCCTGCATTGTGGCGAACTCGTCCCAAAGCTCCGTAATTTTACCTGTGACGTGCCGCCCCGAGTGGAAATCGTCCGCGCCCATTCCCGCAATATTCCGCGGATTGCGGCTTTCCGCCGCGTCGCGCCCGAATAATACCAGCAGCACAATGCCTGCCGCAAAAAGTCCGATGGCTGAAATCAATAACTTTACAAATCTCATAATCTTCTCCTTATTTTAATAGCAAATCGGGAAACGCAAAGACGAGCAAGCTCGTCTTTGCTAGCCGAATGACACAAAGCGCGCTTCGCGCGCTTTGTGTCACTCGCTTTCCCGATTTGCCTGCGTT